>JADFTG010000023.1 GCA_022560365.1 Chloroflexota bacterium
GTGGATGCCGCCCGCATCCTCGGCATTCACCCGCAAAGTTTGCGGCGCCTGATCAAGCAGAAGAAGGTGCCGGCCGTCCTCTTCGCCGGCAAGTACCTGATTGAGCGTCACGCGCTCCAGCAGTTCAAGTCGAACTACGATCCGCGACCTGGCCGCAAGGCCATCCGCCGTCTCCTCTAGGGCGTCCGGCCTACTCGACGCCCCGCTCAGACCGCCGCTGCTGAAGGTAATCGATGCTCTTGCGGTACCATTGCTCGTCGATCTTTTCGCTCGCCATCAAGTAGTTGAGCATCGCCTCAAGCCCGAGGATTGAGATCAGGTTGTATCCTCGCGCCTTCAGACGTTCGCGGGCGCCCTCCTGGCGGTCGACCAGCACGAGCACATCGCGGACGAGCAGGCCGGCGTTCGTGCGCAGGAACGTTGCCGTCTCGACGATGCCGCCGCCTGTTGTTACGAGGTCGTCGATGAGGAGCACGTGTTCGCCTTCCTCGTAGACGCCTTCGACGAAGACGCGGCTGCCGTTGCGCTCCTTCGCCGGGTGGACGTAGATCATCGGTGTCGTGGTGCGCAGCGAGAAGGCCGTCGCCAGGTGCAGGCCGCCAAATGGGATGCCGCAGACGCGCTGGAACGGCTGCACCTGTGGGTGGCGCATGGATTGCAGGGTCTGCACTTTCTCCTGCATCACGCGGGCTGCGCGCGCCAGCGCCCGAGGGTTGCTAACGAGCTTGCGCAGGTTGACGTAGACCGGAGAGTTGATCGTAGTCCGGCCCATGGTGAAGTCGCCGAACTGCACGGCGTCCACTTCGTGCAACGCCTGCGCGAGCCACTGATTACCTACGTCTTCAGCTGCCATTGGCGGGAAAAATAATAGGCCCCTGCCGCACGGGTCGCCCTTCAGGCGCATTCTGGGGCCGTGAAAAGACAGCGCGACGATAGCACCGCGCGAGCAACGCTGTCAACACGTACCCTGCTGCTCTAGCGGCGCTGGTCCGGCTCGCCGTTCGTGAAGCGCGGCTTGTACGCTGGATCCCGGCCGCTCACCTGATCGCTGTGCATGCGGTCGTGCCGGTAGTAGGAGCGCAGCCACTGCATCACCGTGAGCGTGCCGAACATCTGCTGCGTCGCCGTCCGCTCGAACTGCTCCGCCTTGATGCCGTCGATTACGGCCTCGGTCAGCGCGCGCTGGCGGCGCATCTCCGCCAAGTGTTCCGCCGCGGTGTGGTCGTGCGCCTTCGTCAGGCTGATGGCCGGCGGCCCGCCGAAGACGTTATCGACGTTCGGGTTGTCCTCGGTCAGCGCCTTCTCCACCCAGGCGCGGTAGGCAGTCTCCATCTCGCAGAGGTGGGCCATCTGCTGCTTTGCGCTCCATTCGCCCTCGCCGCTGGTCGAGCGTTCGGCCCCGTCATCGCCCAGCGCCTCGAGGGCATCGAGGAGGTTGCCTCGCTCGGCCCGCATCTTCTCCTTCAGTTCTTGTACCTGTTCAACGGTCGCCATCCGCGGCTCCTTTCGCGGCGAAGCATCGCCTTCTGCGGAGGGGCCTGTCAACCGCTACAATAGAAGCAGCGACTAGTTGGAAAAAGGAGCTCCAGAGATGGCGACCAAGGACCCGCGCGAGCCATTCACCCGCATTAGCGTCGACGAAGCGAAAGAGATGATGGACGACGGCGCTGCCGTGATCGATGTCCGTGAGCCGCACGAATACACCGAAGGCCACGTGCCCGGGGCGGCCCTGATCCCGGTGAACAGCGTCTACAAACGTCGCGAGGAGCTACCGAAGGACCAGGATCTGATCTTCGTCTGCGCACTCGGTCAGCGCAGCGCCCTCGGAGCGGAGATGGCCGCCGCCGCCGGCCTCACGCGCCTCTTTAACCTCGAAGGCGGCACCGAGGCCTGGATCAAGTCGGGCCAGACCGTCGAAAAGTGACGCGGCCTCGCACCGTCCTCTTCGATATCGATAACACGCTGCTGTACACCGGCGGCGCCGGAGGCCACGCCATGAACCGCGCCTTCGCCGAACTCTTCGGCGTCGACGACGGCTTCCGCAAGATCGAGTTCAGCGGGCGCACGGATCTATTCATCCTGCAGAGCGCTCTCAAGCACGGCGAGATCGACGGCAGCCCGCACGAGCACATGGGCGCCTTCGTCAGCACCTACGCGCGACTGCTGCCTGAGTCGCTCGTCCAGCGCCAGGGCCACGTTCTGCCGGGCTTTCCTCAGCTGCTGGATTTGCTGCGCGAGGCTGGCGCGCAGATCGGCCTGGCGACGGGTAACTTCAGCGAGGGCGCGCGCCTCAAGCTTGAGTTCTACGAGCTGGCCGGTCATTTTGCCGGCGGCGGCTTCGGCGAAGTTAGCCTCGAACGGTCGGATGTCGTAGCAGCGGCGATCCGCGAGGTGGCCGACGGAACGCAGCCGGAAGACGTCGTGGTCGTCGGCGACACGCCGCACGACATCACCGCCGCGCTCACCAACGGCGCGATCGGTGTCGGCGTCGCCACTGGCAACTACAGCGTCGAAGAGTTACGAGAGTCCGGCGCGCACATCACGTTTGAGGACTTCTCGGACCACGAGTCAGCGGCGGAGCAGCTGCTGACGTTCGAGCCGGGCGTTTAACCCGAGGCGTCTTCCCCCTGGGCCGCCGACACTGAGATGCCGAGCGCCTCGGCCTGGTATGCCAGCACCGCCTCGTTCACAGCCGGGATCGACGTGGCGGCTGCCTTGATGAGCCCCTCGAGGACACGTTGCCGGTCTGCGATCGTGTCGTCCATCTCGTCCGGCGTCAGCCCTGCCCACTGTGCGAACGCTTCGCGCACGCCCCGCTGCGGGAAGAGCCGGAATGTGTCATCATCCCGGTTCCACTCGGCGGCGCGCGAAATGCGGTGGCCGTCGCCGTCTGCCTCCAGCATCGCCACTTCGGTGATGCGGCGGATGATTCCCTGCTGGCGTCCGATGAACATCGGTACGATGAACGTCAGGTGCGCGACGTGGCTCTTCGGTATCGCCAGGTCCCGCTCCAGTTGCGCAAGGACGCCGTCGACGGTGTCGGCGTGCATCGTCGTGCCCAGGCGGTAGCCTTCTGAGAGCAGTTCGAACGTCTTTCGGGCGTGGTCGTCCCAGGTGTAGACGGGGATGTGGTCGCTCATCTCGTTGACCAGGATGTACGTGTCGTACTCGGGCGATACTGGCGGCAGCGCGAACGTCTCGCTCACGCCGCGCGTGAAGTAGACGAGCGTGTCTGGCAGGGTGAACGACATCAGCGCGCTCAGTGTCGTCGTCTTGCCGCTCGACGGTGGGTCGGCGGCGATGATCAGCGAGGCGCCGCGCTCCATCGCCACCCAGAACATTGCCGCCACCTCCGCCGACAGGTTGCCAGCCATGATCAGCTCGGCGATCGACATCGGCGTTGGTGGCTCCCAGTGCCACCCCCACCAGCTCGTCGGCTGGTTTAGCGCTCGCATTTCTCGATAATACCCCACGCGCGTCCTGTCCCGGTCCCGGGTCTCCTGCTACAATGCCGCCCGTGCGCGCCGCTTTCTGTACCGCCAGGAACACGATCGAAGTCCGCGAGACGGACGACCCGCAGCCGGGCCCGGGCGAGGTTCTCGTTCGCGTGCGGCAGTGCGGCATCTGTGGCACCGACCTGCACTTCTACAATGGCGACCTGCCGCCGTCGCCCGCCTCGCTGGGCCACGAGTTCACGGGAGAAGTCGCGGCGCTGGGCGAAGGCGTCGAGGGGTTCGCCGAGGGCGACCGCGTCGCCATCGAGCCGATACGCTCCTGCCAGACGTGCAGCTACTGTCGCAGCGGCCATTACAACCTCTGCCGGGGCCGCGTCCTTCTCGGCGCCTACCATCCGGGCGGCCTCGCGGAGCACATCGCGGTTCCCGCGTACGCCCTCTACAGGCTCCCCGACAACGTCGACTTCGAGACTGGCGCGCTCGCTGAGCCGCTGGCGGTCTGCGTGCATGGCCTGCACATCGTCGGCCTCGGCGCCGGGGAGCGTGTGCTGGTGCTGGGCAGCGGGTCGATCGGTCTCTTCTCCGTGCTCGCGGCGCGTCACTCCGGTGCGAGCGAAGTGATCGCGACGTACCGCCACGACCACCAGGGCGAGGCCGCGGAGGCGATGGGCGCGACGCGCATCCTGAAGGACAGCGAGATCGAGAGCCTGAAGCGAGGAAGCGTTGACGTCGTCGTGGAGACGGTGGGTGGCAGCGCGCCGACGCTTGGCCAGGGGCTCGGGCTCGTGCGCTTCGGTGGCCGCGTTTCGGTGCTCGGGCTGTTCACGCAACCGGTGCAGCTGGACGCGCTCTCGCTTATGCGCAACGAGATCACCGTCACCGGCGGCATCACCTACTGCCGGCCGGGCCAGCAGTCCGACTTCGACGTTGCCCTGGGCATCATCGCCGCCGACCCGGAGCGCGCGAGGCGGATCATCACGCACCGCTTCCCGCTGGCGGACACCGGTTCGGCGTTCGCCACGGCGGCGGACAAGAAGCAGGGCTCCCTCAAGGTGCATGTGCAGGTCTAGCGCAGACGCGGCAGGAACGGGTTGCGGCGCAGGAACCGCGATATCACGAACGAGACCAGTGATATCACCAGCGCGCCGATGAACGCTGGCCAGAAGCCTTCGATCACGAACTTGATGCTCCACCAGTCGGACAACTGCTCCACGAGGAGCACGATCAGGGCGTTGACGACGAACACGAAGAGGCCCAGCGTGATGAGCTGTAGCGGGCAGGTCATCAGCAGGAGCACCGGCCGCACCACCGCTCGCACCACGACGTAGATCGCGGCCGCCAACAGGAGCGCCTCTATGCCGTCGATTATGAAGCGGTCGGAGTCGTAGAAGACCTCGTTGACGAACCACTCGGCGGCCAGGAAGCCGACGATCGTGATGCCCCAGCGGACGAAGACGCGGACGATCCAGGGCACTTCGCCGCGGTCCCAGGGGGGCTCGCTGTAGTCCCAGTAGTTGTAGTGGATCTGGCGCAACTTGCCAGCATCATATCAGGCGTTGTGCCCGCTGCCGCCGCGACATGAGTCAGGCCCACGTCGAACCTGACCGATTGAGATTGCTCCGGCTGTCTGCTGCTCGATCGGGGGTGGAGGCCGCGCCGAAACGGGGTTGACCGGGGTGGGTGCCAGCGCACACGCTATCTTTGGAGGCACAAATGGATGCATACAAGGCCGTCACGACCAAGCGCGATACGCGCCTCTACTCCAGCGAACCGATCGACGACGAGGTGCTGCGGCGCGTGCTCCAGGCGGGGCGGATGGCGGGATCTGCCAAGAACCGCGAGCCGTTCCGCTTCGTCGTCATCCGGGACAAGGAGCAGATGGCGAAGCTGGCGGAGTGCGGCGACTTCGCCCAGCCGCTCGGTCCGGCCACGGCGGCCGTAGCCGTCTGCCTGGACCCCGACGGCATGGACTTCGACGCCGGCCGCGCCGCTCAGAACATGATGATCGTGGCCTGGGACGAGGGCCTCGCATCGTGCCCGTTGCGCATTCACCACGCCGACTGCGGCCGCGAAGTGCTGGGCCTGCCGGAAGGTTGGCACATCGCCATCGTCGTAGCGCTGGGCCATCCGCAGCCGGGCACGCCGATGTCGCAGGACCGCGCGCGCAAGCCGTTCGAGGAGTACGTGAGCTGGGAGCGCTTCGGCCAGTCGTCTCCGTAGGAGGCGGGAGCTGCGGCGACGTTGCCGGTGACCTCGAACGGTTGGCTACGCCGACAAGGCGAAGCACACAAGATCGAAGTCTTCGTCAATCGCGCTAGTGAACCCAGGCGTGCGCCTGCGCTAGAATAGGCCCCACTCTCAACAGATGGAGCCTGCCAATGACTACGACCCAACGACATCTTGCTCCGCCTGAACGCGCGGGCGGCCAAGGACTCGACCCCAACCAGGAGGAGTCTGGCAACCGCGCCATCATTGCTCTCCTGACGGACGACACGCACGGTCCGACGGACTGGCTGGCTACGTATCGTCATGACTCAGACGGTGGTGGCGCGTACGAGGTGTGGTCGCTGCGCGGAATGATCCGCTTCCAGCGCTTTCTTGAGCCCGACGGCGGCGGCTATGGCTATGAGGTTGTCGATCAGAGCGGCGAGAACCCGATCGCGAACCAGGATCCGACCGCCGTCGCCACGATCGCCGAGGAGGTCGAGGCGTCTGCGAAGTCGGGGTTTGACGCCAGCGATCCGAACCGCGCCTTCATGTCGCCCGAGATGCTGAGCTACCCGCTCGCCTTCGAGCGTATCGCCCAACTGTTCGACAGTCCGAACGCGCCCGACATCGTCGTCAACCCGCGCTCTTACGCGTACGGCCGCCAGCCCGGACAGCATGGCTCGGCCGACGTTGTGCAGTCGCGCGCCCCGCTTGTCTTCTCCGGCCCCGGCATCAAGCACACGGGCACGACGGACGCTCTCTGCGCTCAGGTGGATATCGCGCCGACGCTGGCGCGGCTCCTCGGCCTGCCGCTGATCGATGGCATGGACTCTACGGGTCGTACGTCGTCAGAGCGCGGCGTCGAGCCTGACGTTTACCTTCGCCGCCAGGACGGCCGCTCGATCGACGAGATCATCGATGACCCGGACGGGCAAGACGGAGCGCGGCCGGAGCGCGTGTACATCTTCCTCCTGGACGGCCTCTCCAACACCGAGCTCAAAGAGCGGCTGGAAAACGATCGCGAGTCGATCCCTAACCTCGCGCGCCTGATCGAACGCGGTCTCATGTTCAACTATGGCACGACGGTCAACTTCCCGAGCATCACCTGGCCCAGCCACAACACGCTCGGCTCCGGCGCCTGGTGCGGTCACCACGACGTCGTCAACCTGACGTACTACGTGCGCGAGACGCGCGAGACGGTGACCCCGCAGGGACAGGTCTGGGACACCGCGAAGTTCGTGACCGGCGACGTCGAGACGCTCTTCGAAGCTGTTCACCGCGTTCACGGCCAGTGGGATGGCCGCGAAGGCGTGATCACCGCCTCGGTCAACGAGGCGTGCGTCAAGGGCGCCGCCCACGCCACGCTCGAGCGACGGCTGCTGATCGAGGAGGAGAAGCTGCGCGAGATGACGCGCGTCAATCGTGAGGACACCAACCCGCGCTGGAAGGATGAGGGACGGGAGAGCGTCCACCGCTACTCCTTTGGGGACATCCAGGGCACCGTGCAGTCGATGCTGCTCTTCGCCGCCGACGGCCAGCCGCCGCCGATGTTCACGTTCCACGCGTACGCGCTCACCGACGCCGTTGGCCACGACTACGGGCCGCACTCCGGGGCGATCCGTGACGCGCTGATCGAGACGGATAAGCGTATCGGCAAGGTGCTCGATGTCATCGACGAGCGGGGTCTGTTCGAGTCCACTCTTTTCGTGATCACAACCGACCACGGCATGGCGTCGATCGACACCGACCTCTCCGCCAATCAGGTGCAGGCGGTGCCCGACGCCGGCCTGCGCGCCGTTGTCCACGCGCCGTTCGTCTACCTGCTCGACATGGATGTGACAATTGAGCACGCTAAGGACGGCCGTACCGCAACCATCACAGTCGTCGAGAACGACCCGACGGAGTCCGGCTTCGAGGAAAGGCCCCCGGTCTCCGGAGCGAAGGTCGAGGTGATCGGCCACAAGGGGAAGGTGGTCTCGCAGGCGACGACCGACGACTTCGGCGTCTGTGGGTTGCCTCTGCCGGTAGACGAAGACCCGGAGCACCTGGTCATCGGAATCGACCACGAGAAGTTCAACGAGCGCCACCTCCGCCTCGACGGCACGAACGTCGTCGACGACGTGCGGAAGCGGTTGTACGGATAAGGAGCGCCCAATGTCAGACGAGATCTCCGCCGCATTCCCGTTCGAGTCGAAGTTCGCCGTCTTACCTCTGGCGTAACGTTATACCGCACGTCCAGCCGCAGGGACGGTGCGTGGCGCCGGACCTCATCGGCATAGGCAAAGTGACAAGCCGGACATCGACTACTCCTACTTCGACCACTACCGGCACCTCGAGGGCTTCATCGAGGCGCTGGGCCTGAAGGACGTCCTGCTCGTGATGCACGACTGGGGCGGCGGCCTCGGACTGCACTACGCTCACACGCACCAGGAAAACGTGCGCGGTCTCGTCCTCATGGAGACGATCGTGAAGTCGATCTCGTGGGATGACTGGCCCGAGCAGGCGAAGGCGCCGTTTCAGGGGTTTCGCACGCCCGGTGTCGGTGAGCAGATGATTCTGGATAACAACGCGTTCGTGGAACAGATCCTGCCTCTCTCTATCCTGCGCAAGCTCACTGACGAGGAGATGGCGTACTACCGCGCGCCGTACCCGACGCCTCAGAGCCGGCGGCCGACGCTGCGCTGGCCGCGTGAGATCCCGATCGACGGCGAGCCGGCCGATGTCACGAAGGTCGTCGACGAGTACGCGAAGTGGCTGACGGAGACTGCCCTGCCCAAGCTCCTGATCACGGCGGAACCGGGCGCGATCATGTGCGTCACCGGCCAGTGGTGCGTCGACAACCTGCCGAACTTGACGCACGTGGAGGCCGGGCCCGGCGTTCACTTCATCCAGGAAGACCGCCCGCACGAGATCGGCGAGGCGATCAGCTCCTGGATGAGCGTCGAGGGCCTCACCTAATGCGGGCGTTGCGTGCCGATGAGCAAGCTTGACCTGATCACCCACCTCTACGAGTACAACGAGTGGGCGAACGACCGCTTGCTCGGCGTCGCCTCCGGTCTGTCCGAGGACGAGCTCAGCGCTGGGCGCGATGCCAGCTTCGATAGCATCCTCAGCTCGTTTGCGCACGTCGCGGCCGGGCAGATCGTCTGGCTGGAGCGCTGGGCTGGCGGCGAGAACGCCACACCGCTCCTTGAGTTGCAGCAGATGGCAGATACAGGTACCGTTCGTGACTCATTCCTCGCCTCGCACGCGGGCCTTCGTGAGTTCGTCGCTGGCCTGACTGACGAACGTCTCGAAGCGCCGCTGGACTTCCGCGACAGCCGCGGGGCGCGGTACAGCCGCTCGCTCTGGCAGTTGATGACGTACGTCGCCAACCACGGCACATTTCACCGCGGCGAGATCGCGATGATGCTGACCGGCGGCCACTCGCCGGGCGACCTCGACTTCAGCTTCTGGGAGTACGAGCACCACCCGTAGTGACGGGCGAGCGCCGAAGGCTACCGGCGCGGTTCCCAGCTGAAGAAGCGCACGGCGAGTGCTGTCCCGGCGACGCCCCAGGCGGCGATCACTGCCAGGTCGCCCCACTCGAAGCCGGCGCCGGTCGTGTCCGGATGGAACGCGGTCTGCAGGGCCGCTGCGAAGTGCTTCAGCGGGAAGACGTCGCCGACGAGGGCGAGCCACTCCGGCGGGTCCTGCAACGGGATGAACACGTTCGAGATGAAGAGCAGCGGCAGGATCGTCGCGTTCGTGATCGCGGGCGCGGCGTCGGCGTTTGGGATCACGGCGGTCAGCGCCAGCCCCAGCGCGCAGAACGTCACCGCTCCCAGCAGCAGCGTCACCGCGAAGCCCGGGAGTGTGTTGCCAGGCACGTCCGTCCCGTAGGCGGCCGCGCCGACGCCGACCACGATCACAACGAGCAGCAGACTGACCAGCATCGCGTGCGCCAGCCGTCCGAAGATGTAGGCCCACGGCGGCAGCGGCGTCCCGCGAACACGCTTCAGGATGCCGAGGTCGCGTGAGATCGTCACCATCATGCCCATGTTCGTGTAACAGGCGCTGACGACGGCCAGCGCTACTATTCCCGGCACGTAGAACGTTGACCCGTCCAGGTCGCGCCCGTTGATCGTCAGCTCGCTGTCGCCGAAGAGTGAGTTGAAGAGCACGAGGAAGATCAGCGGCAGGAGGAACGTGAAGAACGCCGCCGCCGGGTTACGCCAGAAGGAGCGGTTTTCGTAGCGTACCTGCCGTAGCGCCAGCTGTAGATCGCTCACGCTTCGCCTGCCCTACCTTCGGCTTCCTTGGTGAGCTTCAGGTAGACGTCCTCGAGCGAGGGCCGGCTGACGGTCAGCTCGCCGAGCTCGACCGCGTGCTCGGTCGCCCACCGCGTCAGCTCGTACAGAGCTTGCGTCGGGTCCTCGCTGCTGACGAGGAGGCGGCCAGCTTCGGCCTCGGCCGGGACGCCGAAGCGAGCCGGCAGCTCGGGAGCGCC
>JADFTG010000284.1 GCA_022560365.1 Chloroflexota bacterium
TGGCCTGCACCCTGCCGACCAGGCCGACGTCTTCGAGGCGTTGGACCGGGCCGACCAGCCGAAGATGCTGGCGTTGCTCTCGGGCGAGGGCATTGCCCATCTGCTGGGTCACCTCGAGGACGAACAACGGCGCTCCGTCGTCGACGAGATGCCGCGGGCGACGCTGGCGCGCGTGCTCGACGCCTCGGAGCACGACGTCGCCGTCGATATCCTGCGCACGATCTCGCCGGCGGAGGCCGTGATGACGCTTTCGCAGATGAGCACGGCGGCGGAAGTGACGCCGCTGCTGGCGCACGCGGACGAGAGCGCCGGCGGCTTGATGACGCGCGGCTACATCGCGGTACACCGAGACATGACGGCGGGCGAGGCGATCGACTTTATGCGGGCGACGAAGCCGGCCGCGGAGGAAGCGTACTATCTCTATGTGCTGGACGCCGCCAACCACCTGCAGGGCGTCGTTAACCTGCGCCAGCTGATCGTGTCCGATCCGGAAACGCGGCTGGAGGACGTGATGGAGCCGGAGCCGATCGCCGTGGCAACAGAGACCGACCAGGAAGAGGCGGCGAACCTGATGCAGCACTATCGTCTGCGCTCACTGCCGGTGGTTGACGAAGAGGGTGTGCTGCGCGGAGTGATCACGGGCGACGACATCATCGACGTCATCCAGGAAGAGGCCACCGAGGACATGTACTACATGGCCGGCCTGCCAGGAGACGATAGTCTCCACGCCTCGCTCCAGGTCTCGGCGCGAAAGCGGATACCGTGGCTGCTGGTCAACCTCGTGACGTCGTTCATGGCCGGCGGCATCGTCGCGCTCTTCGAAGGCACGATCGAGAAGGCGGCGGCGCTCGCGGTGTTCATGCCGATAATCGCGGCGCAGAGCGGTAACGCTGGCATCCAGACGGTGACGATCGTCGTGCGCGGGATCGCTCTGCGCGAGATGGAGGCCGACGACGCCTGGCGGGCGCTGCGCAAGGAGATGGCGCTGGGCGTGTTCCGGGGCGTGCTCTTCGGTGTGCTTGTCGGCGGGGCCGCTTACCTCTGGCAGGGCGAATGGGCGTGGGGCGCCGTTGTCGGCGGCGCAATGCTGCTCAACATGGTGGTGGCGGGGCTGCTGGGCACGCTGATCCCGATGACGCTGCGCGCGATGAAGCTCGACCCGGCTATCGCCTCCGGGATCCTGCTGGCGTCGATCACGGACATCCTGGGCTTCCTGATGCTGCTGGGGTTCGGTGCGCTGGCGATCAGCCAGCTGACGTAGGAGACAGGAGACAGGAGACAAGGGGCAGGAGATAGGAAAGGAGCGGCGTGTGCCGGCCGCTCCTCGTTGTGGTTCAGTGGGGTGAGCGACGGGATTTGAACCCGCGATCTTCAGGGCCACAACCTGACGTGTTAACCAACTACACTACGCCCACCACGGAAGACCCCTGGACGGGGCCGCACTCAAGTTTAGCAGCGGCTTCGTAAGGGGGTCAACGAACGCCGCCGGGCCCAATCCTGACCTTCGAGTGCCGCCCTGCTACGATGGGGCCCGATGGCCACAGACTTCGATCCATACCGGATCCTGGGCGTCGACCGCGGAGCATCGGCGGACGACGTCCGGGCGGCCTACGAACGGCTGATGGCGGAGGCGCCGGCCGGTTCGGAACGGCGGCGCGAGGCCGAGGTGGCGTACGCAGTGCTGGGTAGCGAGGAAAGGCGCCGCGAGTACGATTCGCGCCTTTCGATGCGGGAGATGAGGGGCATGCCGGCGGCATCGGCGCCGGCGCTGGCAGCCACTGGCGAGCCCGCAGGATACGAGGCGGTCCCGTGGACGCCGGGTGACATCGCCAGGGCGCTGATCCTGCCGCTGCTGCTGATCGCGCTCAACATCGGAACCGCCGTCACGACCGACGTCGACACTGACTTCACGGAAGGTGAGCTCATCGTGGCGTTGGCGTTTGGTTTCGTCGTAACAATAACCTTCTTGGCGCTTGCATATCATTTCGCAGTACGAAAATACAACGGAACACTGCGCTCGCTGGGGTTCGTTTGGCCGACCGGCCTGGCGTGGTGGTTTCCGGGGGCCATCCTTGGGGGTGCGCTGCTCGGTGCGTATGCGTATATCGGAGCTATCGCCGCCGTAGGAGTAGAGGCAGAATCGAACGTACTTGAGAACGCCTATGACTATGCGATCCCGTTAGTCATGATGGGGTTTCTAGTCATCGTTGTTGCACCATTGACTGAGGAGATCTTCTTCCGGGCGTTCCTCTTTCAAGGGCTGGCAAAGCGCTGGGGCACGTGGGCTGGGATCGGCGGCAGCGCAGCGATCTTCGGACTCTTGCATGCGGGCTCGCCAGAAACATGGTTGCTCTTGCCGCCGGTCGCGTTCATTGCCGGTGGCATCTTCGCCTGGGGCTTCGCGCGGTCGCGGTCGATCTACCCCTCGCTGTTTGCGCACGTTATCTTCAATAGCGTGAGCTTCATAGTGGGTTTCACGGCATGAAGTCCGGCCGCATCGAGGAGAC
>JADFTG010000024.1 GCA_022560365.1 Chloroflexota bacterium
CTGCCCCCGCTACCGGCGAGTTTCAGACCGCACGAAGGAGCTTCCCCATGGCAGAGAACGACGAAGACGAAGGCCAGGAAAAGAAAAAGGGAGGCGGTAAGAAGCGCCTCTTCGGCCTCCTGGCGATCGTCGGCGCCATCATCGCAGTGTTTACGTTCTGGCGACGCCGCGGCGACGGTGACGGCGACGACGTCGATGACGACGACGATATCTAGACTGCCGGTCCACTACCCTGGCTACGATTTCACCACCTGACACCCTCGCCTGATGGAGATCGTCTGGCTCGGACACTCCTCCTTTCGCATCCGCGCGCGCGAAGCGACTGTCATAACGGATCCCTGTCCGCCATCCACCGGCTACTCCATCGGCAAGCCGACGGCGGACATCGTCACGCTCAGCCACGCCCACGACGACCACACCTACCTCAAGGCCGTCGCCGGTAAGCCGACCGTCATCGACAGCATAGGCGAATACGAGATCTCCGGTGCCTTCTTGACCTCGATCCTGACCTACCACGACGGGGAGAGGGGTGGCGAACGAGGCAAGAACCTGACCTTTGTGATCGAGATGGAGGGCATCAAGATCTGTCACCTGGGTGACCTGGGACACGCCCCCACGGCCGACCAGGCGGAGGGTATGACTGGCGCCGATGTCCTCATGATCCCCGTCGGCGGCGACTCGACGATCGACGGCGCCAAGGCGGCGGAGATCGTCCCGATGCTCGATGCCCGCATCGTCATCCCGATGCACTACAAGACGCCCGTCGCCAGGGGCAACCTGGAGCCGGCGGACCGCTTCCTCAAGGAGATGCAGGCGACCGCGGTCCAGGCGCAGCCAAAGCTCTCGCTCAGCTACAACACGGTCCCTTCGGACACTCAAGTGATTCTGCTGGACTACCGCGGCAAGAACAGCTAGCGTAGCGCCGGCCGCGCACGACGAAGTACGCCGCGTGGACCATCATGCGCGGGGATTCTACGGCAGATAGGCGAGGGGGTCCACGGGGATGCCGCCGGACCAGAGCTCGAAGTGCAGGTGCGGGCCGGTCGAATAGCCAGTGCTGCCGAGCGCGCCTATGGCGTCTCCCTGGTTCACCCACTGGCCCTGCACAACCCAGACCTCCGAGAGGTGGCCGTACGTCGTGCGGAACCCGTTGCCGTGGTCAACGATGACGTGATAACCGAGGCCCCAGTCGTCCCAGGCCGCCAGGATTACGGTGCCGCTGGCGGCGGCGGCGATCGGCGTTCCCCAGCTACCGAAACCATCGAGGTCGATGCCCTTGTGGTAGCTGGCGCCGCCTGGCTCGCCGAAATACGTCGTCAGTGAGCCGTAGTACGGCCAGATGAATCCAACGCTGGCCACTGGTGCAGGGGCAGGGGCCGGCGTGTCGAAGTCGATCCCCGCTGGCACCGGTCCCGAGACGGGGTCGAGGCCGTCGTCGATAAGCACGGGCGCGGTCGTCGGTGGCGGGACGGCGCCCGGGATGACCAGCACCGTGCCGTCGATCAAGCTGTCCGGCGAGGTCAAGTCGTTCGGCGCGTAGCTGACGATCGAGTCCACGGTGACGTCGTAGTAAGCGGCGATGTCGCCCAGCGTGTCACCGAGCGTGACGTTGTAAACGATTCCGTCGACGCCGGGGACGAGCAACGTGCTGCCGATGTACAGGAGGTCCGGGTCGACGCTCACCAGGGGGTTGTTCCAGAGCAGGTAGGCCTCGCTGATGCCGTAGTTGGCGGCGATCCCGCCCATCGTGTCGCCCGGCTGAATGGTGTAGGTGAAGAACGAAGGAAGCGGCTCCTGGACCGTGGCCACCAACTCTGCGGTCGGCTCCGGTGCGGGGGATGCCGTAGTGGCGGCGATCTCGGCCTCGTGGCGGGCGATCAGGGAGGGCACCGTGGAGATGAGCGCTGCGGGCTTCAGGTAGCCGGCCCGGGCCTCGGCCACGGGCCCGGCCTGGATGCTGGAGACGGCTACAGGGTTGGAGTCAGTGACACTCCCGGCGACGGCCGTGACGACGGCGACGAATGCCAGTGCGAGGAGAAGACCGTGCAGCGCGTAATGCCGGTATTGAGTGAGCGACTGCCCGGCAGCTTTCAGGCGAGACGACTGCTCTTCACGTTCCGGCTGGAATTGGCCACGCCGGCGTGGAGCGTGCGGGTCGCGTATGTTAAACCTCCCTATTGTCGGGTCCAGGCGTGCCTTTGGTCTGGGCCCGGCTCCAGTCTGGTTCCTGTTAGTTCTGCACGTTTTCGCGGGGAATTATACCCCATTTGTCGAGATTTTCACAAATTGACAGGTTATCGACCGTCCCGAACAAGCTCATGATTCAAGTACAGAGTTTCGCTGCTTACGCGCTTACGATCAACCCGTGTGTGACGTGCGGACGCGCGGGATTAGGAGAGGTTGCGAGAGATTGCGGCGCGCTGGGAGGCTAAATCGCTTCTTTAAGCGTCGCCAGGAACTCTGCGTTCGTCTTGGTGCGCGACAGACGGTCCAAAATCAACTCGGTGGATTCACCCGAGTTTGACTGGCTGCCGACGAGCGAGGTCATCCGGCGCAGGAGAACGATGCGCTTGTGCGTATCCTCGTCCAGCAGCAGGTCGTCGCGGCGGGTGCCGCTCTTCTGGATGTCGATCGAGGGGTAGACGCGCTTTTCGGAGAGTCGGCGGTCCAGCCACAGCTCCCAGTTGCCGGTGCCTTTGAACTCCTCGAAGATCACTTCGTCCATGCGGCTTCCGGTGTCGACGAGGCAGGTCGCGAGGATGGTCAGGCTGGCGCCGCCTTCGACATTGCGGGCGGCGCCGAACAGCCGCTTTGGCGGGTGCAGGGCGACCGGGTCGATGCCGCCGGAAAGCGTGCGGCCGGACGATGGCAGCGCCAGGTTGTAGGCGCGGGTGAGGCGCGTGATGCCGTCGAGGAGGACCAGGACGTGCCGGCCGCCCTCGACTAGGCGCTTGGCCCGCTCCAGCGCCAGCTCGGCCACACGCGTCTGCTCCGCTACGGGATCGTCGAAGGTCGCGGCGACGACTTCGGCGTCGATGACGGAGCGCCGCCAGTCGGTGACCTCTTCCGGTCGCTCGCCGATCAGCACGACGATGATGTAGATGTCTTCGTAGCGCTTGGCTGTGGCGGCGGCGATCGTCTTGAGAAGGATCGTCTTGCCGGCCTTGGGCGGCGAGACGATGAGGCCCCGCTGGCCACGGCCAACTGGTGCTATGAGGTCGATCACGCGGGTCGACAGGTTGGTGACGCCTTCCTCAAGCCGGATCATCTCGTCCGGGAAGATCGGCGTTAGCTGCTCGAAGTACGGCCGCTTCTTGGCGGTTTCGGGGTCGAGGCCGTTGATCGCGTCCACGCGCAGCAGGCCGTAATACTTCTCTGAGTCCTTGGGCTGGCGGACGGCTCCCATTACGTAGTCGCCGGAACGCAGCGCGAAGCGGCGGATCTGCGTCTGGGAGACGTAGACGTCGCTGAGGCTGGGGCTCAGGCCATCCGTGCGCAGGAAGCCGAAGCCGTCGGAGGCCATCTCCAGGATGCCGCCGGCGAAGTAGTTGCCTTCGCTCTCGGCCTTGGCCTGCATGATCTTGAAGACGAGGTCCTGCTTGCGCAGCCCGCTGGCGCTGACGCCCAACTCCTTGGCGACGTCAACCAGTTCGTCCTTTGTCTTGATTTCGAGTTCGGTGAGGTTCAAGTTAACTCCATATAGCAATAGAGGGTGAGGATGCGCTCAAGTGAGGGATGCCTCGGTTAGAAGAGTATGGGGGAAGGGTCTTGCGACCACCGCCCGCAGGCGGTCTCCATTCACGGTACTCCAATCGTATTAGACGCGCAACACCCTTCCGTCGTTAGCTCGAAGGCTCTCAGTGGCTAACCCGGCCGGAACACGCTGAGCGCTACCATCGCCGGCACCAGGATCGTAGCGATGCCGCCGAATACTAACGGTACGCTGTCTGCCATCGCCTCTTCCATCTCCGGCGTCGCTTTGCCGCGGCGCTCAGCCATCAGCGCGGCGATGCGCGCCCGGCGCAGGCCCATCCCGATCAGCGGGATGCAGACGAGCAGCGTCACGATATACATCGCCTCGACGCCCAGCAGCCACGGCGTCGTCACGAAGTTGTAGTCCAGCTGACCCCAGAGGAAGAGCCCCGTCGTCGCCACGGCGATGGCGCCCGGCACCAGGAGGAGGCCCTCATAGTGCGTCGCCTCGCTGAACGCAACTACCCTGGTGCTGACCTCCGGTGCCTGCCAGCCGCGTACGAGCGCGAGTTGGACGGAAGTGAGCCCGGCCGCGTACCAGAGCGCGGCCAGCAGGTGCAGGAAGACGAAGACTTCGTCGACTGTCGACACGGTCTAGTGGGGCGCGCGTGAGCGTGAGGACGCGGATGCCTTCCGGCGTGAAGGCCTGTCGGCTGCCGTGGATGACTTCTTGCGGCTCCTGGCCTTCCGCTCCAGCGCAGCGCGGACGAAGCCGTCAAAGAGCGGGTGCGGCCGGCCGGGCCGTGAGCGCAGCTCCGGGTGGAATTGCGTGCCGATCATAAAGGGGTGGTTGCGGATCTCACAGATCTCGACGAGCCCGCCGTCCGGCGACGTCCCGCTGGCGATCAAGCCGGCCCGCGCAAACTCTTCGCGGAACTCGTTGTTGAACTCGTAGCGATGGCGGTGCCGCTCCGACGTCTCGTTGGCGCCGTAGGCCTCGCGTGTGATGGTCCCAGGCTCGAGTCGGCAAGGGTAACTTCCGAGGCGCATCGTGCCGCCCTTGTCGACGACGCGCTGCTGTTCGTCGAGGAGCGTGATCACCGGGTAGGCCGTCTCGGGCGCGAGCTCAGTCGAGTTGACGTCTTCAGTGCCGAAGTGGTCACGGGCGAATTCGACGACCATCGCCTGCAGGCCAAGGCAGAGGCCCAGATAGGGCACGTTGTTCAGCCGCGCGTATCGCGTCGCATCGACTTTGCCCTCGAAGCCGCGCTCGCCGAAGCCACCGGGTACGATGATGCCGTCCATGTTCGCCAGCAGCACTTCGGACTTGGTCTTTGCCACTTCCTCTGAGTGAACCCAGTGGATGTGCACACCCGAATCGTTCTGGACGCCGGCGTGGATCAGCGCTTCTTTCACGGAGAGGTAGGCGTCGGGCAGCTCAACGTACTTGCCGACAACGGCGATCTCGAGTGAGTGCTGAGGGTTCAACAGGCGCTCGACCCAGGCCTTCCACTCGTCAAGGTCCTTCGAGGCCGATGCGATGTTCAGGCGGTCGGTGATGAAGTCGCCCAGGCCGGCCTCCTCGAGGACGAGCGGCACCTGGTAGATGCTGGGCATCGTCATCAGCGGGATCACCGCCTGTGGTTCGACGTCGCAAAAGAGCGAGATCTTGTCCCGGATCTCGTCGGAAATCGGAATGTCCGAGCGGCAGGCGATGACGTCCGGCTGGATACCGACGGAGCGCAACTCGCGGACGGAGTGTTGGGTGGGCTTCGTCTTCAACTCGGCGGTCGTCGAGATGTAGGGGAGGAGAGTAACGTGGATTGCCAGCGTATCGTCGCGGCCTTCCTCCTTGCGCATCTGGCGGATCGCCTCGAGGAACGGCTGGCTTTCGATGTCGCCGACCGTGCCGCCTACTTCGACAATCACGACGTCGGCGCCTGACTCGCGGCCCATGCCGCGGATGCGTTCCTTGATCTCGTTGGTGACGTGGGGGATCGGCTGGATCGTGCGGCCCAGGTAGTCGCCGCGGCGCTCGCGTTGGATCACCGCCTGGTAGATCTGGCCGCTGGAAACGGAGGAACTGCGTGAGAGGTCCTGGTCCAGGAAGCGCTCGTAGTGGCCGAGGTCGAGGTCGGTCTCTGCGCCGTCGGCGGTGACGAAGACTTCGCCGTGCTGATAAGGCGACATCGTACCGGGGTCGACGTTCAGGTACGGGTCTAGCTTCTGGACTACGACAGAGATGCCACGTGACTTGAGGAGCCTGCCGATGGAGGCGGTAGTGATCCCCTTGCCTACGGAACTCACGACGCCACCCGTGACGAATATGTACTTGGTCGCCATATGCCCCCTGACTGGGGGCTATCTCCTCTCGCGCTCGCCCTGAGCTTGCCGTTATCGCCGGCAGGTTCGAAGGGACGCCCAGTTAGGATCATACAGGAATCCAGAACGAGTGTGTCAAGAGATTGGCGGCGCTCCCCCACAAAGAGGAGGTCGCGCGGCCATGATCTCACACGCTGCCGCCGGTATACTGAGGCCACTCTCACATCTGAATGGAGGCGTCTTGTCCGTAACCCCGGAGATCACCGAACTAAAGGGCGGCCTTCGCGTCGTCACCACACCCATGCCGACGGCCCAGTCCGTCAGCGTCAACGTCTTCGCCGGCGCCGGCGCCCGGGGCGAGACCGAGCGCACGAAGGGCGTCGCGCACTTCCTGGAACACATGATGTTCAAGGGCACGACCGAGCGACCGACGGCGATCGTCATCGCTGAGGCGATCGAAGGCGCGGGCGGCGTGCTCAACGCTTACACCGCAAAGGAACTCACCTGCTACTGGAACCACGTTCCGTACGACCAGCTGGAGCTGGCGATGACTGTGCTCGCGGACATGTTCTACGATTCGCTACTCGATCCCGAAGAGATCGACCGTGAGCGCACGGTGGTCAAGCAAGAGATCAGCCGTGGGAAAGACCAGCCGGGGTCGTACGTGGGAGAGCTGCTCGGGCGCGCCGTCTACGGTGACCACCAGATGGGCTGGCCCACCACCGGCACTGAGGAGTCCGTGGACGGACTGCAGCGGGACGACTTCGTCGACTGGCTCCAGACCCGGTACACTGCGCCGAACACGGTGCTCAGCGTCGCCGGCAACACCGGCCACCAGCAGGTGGTCGCCCTGGCGGAGCGGCTGTTCGCCGGTTCGCCGCCCGCTGCGGCTCCAGAGAACGTTGGCGTCAACGGCGACAAGCTGCCCGCAGACCGCGTCGTCTTCGATGAGCGGCCGATCTCGCAGTCGAACATCGCGCTCGGCCTGCCTGCGATCGCCCGCAAGGACCCCGATCGCTACGCGCTGATGATCCTGAACGCGGTGCTGGGCCGCGGCATGAGCTCCCGCCTGTTCAAGGAGGTGCGCGAGCGGCGCGGCCTCGCCTACTCCGTGGGTTCGTCGGTCAGCCGTTACTCTGACAGCGGTATGTTCGTCGTCTCGGCCGGAGTCTCGCCGGAGAACGTGTTGGAGACGGTGGGCGTGATCCTGGAGGAGCTGGAGAAGATGACGAAAGAAGCAGTGGGCGCCGAGGAGTTGCAGAAGGCCAAGGACTACACCGTCGGCAGCTTCCGGCTCAGCCTCGAATCGTCGATGGCGCTGGGCCAGCGCGCCGGCGAGAGCCTCCTGACGCTGGGCGAAATCGAGCCAGTCGAATCCGTCGTCGCCAGGCTGCGCGCGGTGACGGCAGACGATGTGATCAGGGTGGCGCAGCGGATCCTCAAGCGGGAACGTGCCGCACTCGCCATCGTCGGCCCGAGCGTGGATGAGCCCGCGCTGCGCGACCTGCTGGGCGCGGCCGGCTAGGTTCTTACGGGGCCGGGCTGCGATGCTGTAGAATGCACCCGGCATAAGGCTGGCAAGGGCGCTAACTTTTGCCAAGGCCCCGTGCGGTGGCAGACGCGCGGGGCCGCTTCGCACCTGCCGCGGACAAACGGGCGGGGCCCCTCCGCCATGGCGGAAAGGCCCCTATCGCCGCACCCCACTAAGGAAGTGTCTAAACTCGGCCTGACATCGCGAGGAGGATGAGCAGGATCCAGAATGAGAGGGCGAGGACGGAATAAGCGAATAGTCGCGTCATCTTGCTCTGTCCTCCCTTCTTCGTACGCGAGGAAAATATCGGAGGAGGCGGGCACGCACCCCGGGTCTGTTAAGACCGTTTCACCAGCCCCGCAACCGGTGAGTTCCGAGAACCGCACCTCCTCCACCTGATTCAACAGGGCCGACGTTGTCGCCATTACCTGTCACAACACCGGAAAGTCTTCCGTCTAGAGCCGCCATCGCCGCTGCCATATACTGGCCGTGCCGAAAAGAAGGAGGCGCCCATGGCTGACTACGACAACATCCTCTTCGAGAAGAAGGGTCATCTCGCCTACGTCACGCTCAACCGCCCGGAACGCCGCAACGCCATCGACCCGGCCACGAGCGCCGAGCTGAAGGACGCCTTCGAGGCGTTCAAGGCCGACGACGACCTCTGGGTGGCGATCCTCACCGGCGCCGGCGACAAGGCGTTCTCCGCGGGCGCCGATCTCCTCGCGATGTCCCAGTCGCTCTCGGGGGGAGGCGGCGACTCCGGGGCCATGACCGCCGCGTTCGCCGGGATCACCCGCGGCTATGAGTGCTGGAAGCCGATCATCGCCGCCATCCACGGCTACTGCCTGGCCGGCGGCCTCGAGCTGGCGCTCAGCTGCGACATCCGCATCGCCGCGGACAACGCGCAGTTCGGTCTGCCGGAGCCGAAGCGCGCGATCATCCCCGGCGCCACCGGCACCCAGCGCCTGCCGCGCGCCGTCCCGATGGCCTTCGCAATGGAGCTGCTCCTCACGGGCGACCGCTACGACGCGCAGACGGCACTACGCTTCGGCCTCGTCTCACGCGTCGTCCCACGGGACCAGCTCATGGAGACGGCGGAGGCGATCGCCCAATCGATACTGAAGAACGGCCCGCTCGCCGTGCGCTACATCAAGCAGGCGGCGATGCAGGGGCGCGAGATGTCGTTCGAGGACGGCATACGACTCGAGTCAGAGCTCGCGGGTAAGGTCTTCCGCACGGAGGATGCTCGCGAGGGCCCGCTGGCCTTCGCCGAGAAGCGCGAGCCACAGTACAAGGGGAAGTAGCATGACGGATACACACGTCGTAGAGAACTTGCGCCACGGGGCGGCCGTCCGCACCAGCGACGGCCATGAAGTGGGCAGACTGCACGCGATCGTCGTCGACCCGCGAGACAACACGGTGACGCACATCGCCGTCAACCGCGGGCCGTTCTTTCCCGAGCCCGGCTTCGGCGACCCGCAGATTATCAGCGTCGACCTGGGGGACCTCCGTGACGCCGGCGAAGACCACGTTGACCTGAAGGTCGACGTGGCGGCCTTCGAGGCGCTGCCGCTCTACGCGCACAACCACTTCCTTGAGATCCCGGACGAAGAGAAGGCGCCGCCCGAGGCGCGCGGCAGACCGGCGCTGTGGAGCACCGGCCTGGCGATCGCGGCGTCGCTCTCTGGCCTGTTTACGGGCATCGCCGTGCCGGCGGAGCACTTCCGCAAGGCGTCGTTCGAGCGCCACATCCTGAACGACGCGCCGGTCTGGCGGATCGAGCCGAACACGCACATCGGCGACGTCGAGCGAGTGCTCGTCAACGAGGGGACGGGCGAAATCGAAGCGCTCGTCATCAAGAGCGGCGTTGTCTTCCACCGCGAGTCGGTGCTGCCGGTGCGCTACGTGCGCGAGATCTGCGACGGCGTCGTCCGCGTGCAGATATCGCCGGCTGACCTCAAGGCGCTAGAGACGTTCGAGTAGTCGCGGCCGGCGCCATCGGCGGACTAGCCCACGATCACGATCTGGGACGCCTTCGCCTGCACCGGATAGGACTCGGCGATGGGGCCGGTGAACCAGGCCTCCACCGTCTGACCCACCGTCAGGTCGGCGAACGTTGTCTCGATCAGCTGCTCCCAGCTCTGCCGGAAGACCTTCGTGTCGCTCTCGGCGCGCACGACCGCCTTGTCATACCCGGTGTCCTGGTCGATGGCGCCCTCGATGCGCACGCTGCCGATCACGTCGCCGGCGCCGTCGCTGATGCTGGTGATCACACCGCGGATGTCCGGGTCACCGGGGGCGGGGGTGGCATCGCCGTCGCTTGTGCAGGCACCCAGGAGCGCCAATGCCAGAGCGACGGCGAGCGCCAACGCTGCCTTTACGGGAATCGATCGTGAGCGCGTCATGAAAACCTTGTCCTCACTCCTGCGTTACTTCCATAAGAGAGACGTACCGCAGTGGCGCAGAGTTCCGATGCGAACATTTCCGCTTAACCTGGCAGCTTTCGTCACGGCCGCCGTGCTCGTCATCGCGGTTAGCTTCGTGATGGCGCAGGTCGGCGTGTTCAGTGATGGTGACGGTGGCAGTGCGGTTAC
>JADFTG010000285.1 GCA_022560365.1 Chloroflexota bacterium
CGTCGCCGTAGGGGACGAGGGTCTCCCCCTTGGACCTGCCACTCGCTGTCTTGTCTTCGGTCATCGTACCGAATTCGCTGAACCAGCCCGTGAGGACCGGTCGGAGCCGACAGTCCCGCGGGAATCTCAGCCAGCAGTTTCCTTCGCCCATCTGCATGTACTTGTAGCCACCCCCGACGACGAAGGCGCCATCGAGCCCCTCCTCGCTCAAGGAGAGCGGGGCCACGTTGGTGGAGTGATAGGCGTCCACCAGCAGCTCGGCGCCGACCCGCCCGCAGGCCTCGAGGACGCCTCCCAGATCCGGAACGATATGTGCGTTCTGGAAGAGCACGCGCGATACCAGCACCGCTGCCGTGCGATCGTCCACTTCGGAGATCAACCGCTCGGCCAGCGTGGCGGCCGGAAGAGCCGCAACCTTGACCACCTCGATCCTCTCCTCGGACAGACGGTCGAGCTGCCGCCGGATACTGTGAAACTCACCGTCCGTCGTGACCAGACGCGGATGGGTGGCCAGGGGGAGTGCGGAGAGGAGGCGGGTGACGAGCTCGTGGGTGCTCCGTCCGAGGGCCACGAAACCGTTTCGATCGTCGAGTAGCGCGGCGACGGCCGTTCGGAACCGCTCCGCTTTGACCTCGGCGACTTCCCATTTTCGATCCACATGGCGTGCAGCGTCGAGCCATGCGCCTTGCTGAGCCTCGAAGGAGACGTCGGGCCAGGCTTGGTGGGAGTGACCCGTGAGCAGAAGGCGCTCCGAGACGCGAAAACGTGTGTAGTGGACGGCGAGAGCGCTTGCGTCGATCGGGTTGGGCCGGGTCATGACTCGGGTATGGCCGACGGGAGCCGGCTCGAGGCCCTCGAGCTCGTGGGGGAGGGGACGACCATCACGCCTCCTGCGCGCCCGGCCTCCCGTTCTCCACCACGAACGTCGCGCGCGTCTCCAACGCACCGCCGGGCTCGCTGACCAACGGCACGATCGGGATTGTGGAGACGACCGCGAACGTGAACGAGGTGCAAACGGTCACTCTAACAGCAGGTGTGACCGCAGGCACGTTTACTCTGACGTTCAGCGGCCAGACGACGGCGGCCATCGCCTTCGACGCCACCGCAGCCGCTGTCGAGACCGCCCTGGAGCTGCTCTCCAGCATCACTGACGTGACTGGAGGGGGCGGGGCACTGCCGGGCTCAGCGGTAACCGTGGACTTCATCAACCCCGCCGGGGACGTCGCGCTGATGACGTCGGACAGCTCGGGGCTGATCGGCGACTGCACCACCGCCAACGTGAACTCGGACGCCAACCCCACCTTGCTGACCTTCGACAGTGACGGTGACACGACTGCGGACACCATCCTCGTCGCTGCCGGCACCGGGGTCCGCATCGTGGCGCACGTCCACACCGGCACGGCGGACGCCCCCGACGGCACGGACGTCACCTTCTCGGCTAGCGGGTCCGACGCCGTCTTCCAGGAGGTGGGGCTGGACGCGGATGCTGACGGCGAGCTGGACAACGCCGGCGATCTGAGCGCCGCCAACAACCCGATCGTGATCGGCCAGGTAGTGAGGGACATCGACGCCGCGGACGGCGGAGGCGGAAACAGCGGCTGCGACTCATCGGCCGACACTTGCATCGACGACGCAGACGCGGGTGACGCGGACGGCGACCCCACAGGTACCGACGACGGTATCGCCATCGCTGTGATCGTATCTTCGGTGGCGACGCAGAGCACTGTCACCGTAAGCTCCTCGGTCGGTAGTGACACCGTGGACGTGATCTGGACCGGCGTTGTGGCCGACGTGGCCCTTACCAGGTCCGTGGACGATGCCGTCGATACTACCAAGGCTGTGGACCAGACGGTAATCGCGCAGAGCGGCGTCGCATCCGCCGACGCCGGCGTCAACGGAGACCCCGACCTGACGATCACCGCTCGGGCCACGGATGCCGCCGGCAACCCGGTCTCCGGCCTAGACGTTGACTGCACGCTCGATAGCGTCGGAGCAGGCCGGGCTGACATCGGTACCGCCCAGGCCAACAACGACGAATCGCCCGACGATGCGATCGGCGACCCCGGCGGCGACAGCGCGCTCAGCCAGAACACGGACGCCAACGGCGAAGTGCAGGTGTTCGTGGAGTCGGAGAGCGAGGGAGGCAACACCCGCGGCGACGTGACCGTCACCTGCTGGGTCGACGCCGACGCCGGTGACGACCTGGACACCACCGAGATCCGCGGAACCACAACCTTCCGTGTCTCCGGCCCGCCGGCGAACGTAGACCTCCAGGGGAACAGCAGCATGACTATCGGCGTCCAGACCCTGAGTGCCGTCGTGACCGATGCTGACGGCGAGGCCGTGGCCGACGACAGCAACTGCACGTGGCTTCTGGTCGACCCGCTGAGCATCGCCGCGTTTACCAGCGGCGCCAGCCCATCCGTTGTGGCCACCGACGGCGACAGCGGTAAGAGTACCAACACCCTGGTCGCCGGCGCTGAGGGCAGCGTCACG
>JADFTG010000286.1 GCA_022560365.1 Chloroflexota bacterium
ACACCGGAGACATCACCGACTGGCGACACCAACTACCAGCGTTCTCCCAGTCGTTCCGGGTGCTGATCGTCGACAACCGCGGTCACGGTCAATCAGAGGCTCCAGCAGACCGGTCGGCGTACAGCATCGGGCACTTCGCCGATGACATCGAGGCTCTCGTGGACGAGCTTGGCATCGGACGCTACCACCTGTTGGGGCATTCGATGGGCGGGGCCGTCGTCCAGGAGATCGCTTTGAGGAGCGCAGACCGGCTGCAGTCCCTGATCCTGCACGACACGACCGACGACTTCAGCGCCGCCGCCTCGAATCCAGCCGTCGCTGTCTGGCGAGACTTCCGGTTCAACCTCGCTGAGAGTGAGGGCATGGAGGCCGTGGCCAACGCCAACTCCCCCTTCCCGCCGCCACCTCACATGCCGGCGGAGCGGCTCGAAGAGACGCGGATCCGGATGTCGAAGATGTCCGTGGACGCCTTCATCGGCACCTGGAACGGGCTGGAGCAATGGAAGGGCGCTCGCGACCGCGCCGCCCAGATCAGGGCACAGACGCTCGTGATCTATGGAGACCGCGACGCCGAGTTCCTGATCCAGGGCTCGCAGCGGCTGGCGGCGGCGATTCCGGACGCGGAGCTGTCAGTAATCCCGGAGGCGGCCCATCAGCCCCAGTGGGAACGGCCGCAGCTGTACAACGCGGCGCTTGGCGCGTTCTTGAACAAGGTATCGGGAGAGCGTTAGGCGGGAGCGCACCGCTAGCCGCCCGGACGCGGGAAGCCGAGGACTTCTGCGGCGTCCCGCAGCTCCTCCCTCAAGTTTGCCGCGGCTGCGGCCATCGCGCCAGGCGAGTTGCTCTCCAGAAGCTCCTCCAGATCGATCACGGCCTCGCACACTAGCTTCGCCTTCTCTTCATCGGCAGCGCGGACGTCTGCATCGATGTCGTGCGTGAACGCGTGGACCTCCCCGTAGAACGAGGCCAAGGCGTTGTCGAAGTCGGCCTGGTTAATGTAGGCGATCACTTGCCCGAGCACGAGGTCCTCTTCTCGAAAAGCTTCGGCAGTAGCGTCTGCCACGCCCGGCAGCCGCGACAACTCATTGTCGCACGGGCGGCCACCCGAATCGCGGACGCCGATGATCAGAAAGAACCCACCGCCGACGATCACGACCAACGCGCCGATAGCGAGGCCCCAGACCCAATCCGGAAGCCTGTACTGCCCCTGCGGCTGAGGCCGGCGACGCGAGCGCCTGCGTGAGAAGAGAGTGTTCTGTCCGAATCGCTCGTCGCGCAGGTCGGCGATCAAGAATCCATCCTCTGGAACATGCTTCTGAAATCGTATCCGACTGGCCCGCTAGGCGCAGGTGCCGGTTGACTCTATCGCGACGGTGCCGCCTAGGCCGGCGGCACTTCCATCGGGTCGACCGGCGGCTTCATGTACGCCATGCTCGCCGCGCCGGCGGCATTCATCTCACCCGCAGTCGGTTCAGGGTACTCGATGCGCTCGTGGTAGATACCGCGCAGCGTCGCCTTGAACGACTCGGCGATCACCTTGAGGTCGCGCATCGTCATGTCGGATTCGTCCAGCTGGCCTTCGTTGAAGCGCTCCCGGATCACGCCATCCACCAGCTCGTCGACGCGCTCGTGCGAGCGGTCCTTGCTGGAGCGGACGACGGCCTCGACGGAATCGGCGAGCATGACGATGGCAGTCTCTTTCGTCTGCGGCTTCGGGCCCGGGTAGCGGAACTTCTCCGCGTCGGCGTTCGGATCCTCGAGCACCGCCTTGCGATAGAAGTAGGTAACGAGGCGTGTGCCGTGGTGCTCCGGGATGAAGGCGCGCACCTTTGACGGAATGCGGTGCTTGCCGGTGATGCGCAGGCCCGCGCGCACGTGCTCCGAGACCATCTTGGCGCTGGCGGCGGGGTCCAGGCGGTCGTGCGGGTTCTCGCCGCCCATCTGGTTCTCGATGTAGTAGCCCGGCTTGGCGATCTTGCCGATGTCGTGGAAGTAGCAGCCGACGCGCACGAGCAATGAGTCGGCGCCGGTGAGGTCTGCGGCGCGCTCCGCCAGGTTGCCGACGATGACGCTGTGGTGGAACGTGCCGGGCGCCTTCTCCTGGAGTTCGCGCAGGAGCGGGTGACTGAGCTGCGCCAGCTCCATCAGTTGAACGCGTGTCGCCACGCCGAAGACCGCGCCCAGGACGTAAGCGCCGCCCATCGTGATCACGACCGATCCAACTCCGGCGACGAGACCGGCGCCGAGAATCCAGACGAGGTCGATGCCGTCCTTGTTCGGCAGGAGCAGCCAGAAGGTGAACAGCGAAACGATCGTCATGACGCCGACTCCGGCGCCAGCCGAGGCGTAGTTGTTCATGCGCTCGGCGTTGCGGATGGCAAAGACGCCCACGAAGCCCGTGAGCAGGAGAGTTGTCACCATCTGCAGCGACTCCATTGGGCCGGTGGAGAGGGACTGGCGAGCGTCGGGCATGTAGAAGCCGGCGAAGGCGGC
>JADFTG010000287.1 GCA_022560365.1 Chloroflexota bacterium
TCGTTGCGCGACTGGCTCCGAGGAGAACGCGAGACAGCCGCACCCGCCGGCCCCGTGCCGCTGCCCGCCGGCGGCCCCGCGCCCGACAATCGACAAGCCTGGAACACCATCGCCAAGGCGTACCAGGAGCGCTACCAGCTCCCGACGAACAAGCTCGTCTACGGGCCGCGCTGCCCGGACGAGGAGCAGCTGAACCTGGTAGGCGATGTCTCCGGCCTGCACGCGATCGTCCTCGGCTGCGGCGGCGGGCAGGACTGCATCGTGCTGGCGAAGCAGGGGGCGCAGGTCACCGGCATCGACCTGTCGGACGAGCAGATCACGTTCGGGCGGCGGCTGGCCGAGAGCGAGGAGACACAGGTGACGCTGCTCCAGGGCAACATTGAGGAGTTGAAGGGGATCGACGACGAGAGCCAGGACCTGGCGCTCTCTCTCCATGCGCTCAACTACGTCGAGCGGGTCGATCGCGTCTTCTCAGAGGCCTATCGCGTGCTACGGCCCGATTCGCCGTTCGTCTTCAGCGTCCATCACCCGTTCGACGCCTGCCTGGAGGACGGCCCGCCCTACGGCGTCGTGAAGGGCTACTGGGAGAGCGAACGGGACTGGCAGTGGGACTTCGCCGAGGCGAGCGCATCGGCGCGCATGCGTTCCTGGTACCGGCCCGTGGGCGAGTGGTTCTCGCTCCTCACAGAGGCCGGCTTCCGGGTCGAACGGCTGCTGGAGCCGCCGCCGGCGGAGGGCCCCGCGACGCCCTGGGACGAGAGCTACAGCATCGACAAGATGCGCCAGGTACCGGCGAACCTGATCGTCAGGGCGGTGAAACCATGATCCTGCGATCCCATCCCGTCATTCTGAGCCCTTCGCCTTCTGTCATGCTGAGCGGAGCGAAGCATCTAGGCGCGCTCAGGATAAACTCCGCGAAGAATCTCGTACTTCAAGCGCCAACGATCGGCTCTCGCGTAATACCAAAGGCAGCTATCCATGATCCTGCTCATCGATAACTACGATAGCTTCACCTACAACCTCTACCAGTACCTGTGCGAGCTGGGCGCCGACGTGCGCGTCGTGCGCAACGACGAGACCACCGTCGCGGAGGTCGAGGCGCTCGCCCCGGAGCGGCTCGTCATCTCGCCGGGGCCGTGCACGCCGAAGGAGGCGGGAATCAGCGTCGAGCTGGTGGAAAAGCTGGCCGGACGGCTGCCCATCCTCGGCGTCTGCCTGGGCAACCAGTGCATCGGCGCCGCGTTCGGCGGCGTCATCGCGAGCGCGGGCGAGATCATGCACGGCAAGAGCAGCCGCATCGAGCACGACGGCAAGGGCGTCCTCCGCGGCCTGCCCGCCTCGTTCGAGGCGATCCGCTACCACTCGCTGGCGATCACGCCGGAGAGCGTGCCTGAGTGCCTGGAGGTGAGCGCTCGCAGCGACAGCGGCGTGATCATGGGCATCCGCCACCGTGAGCACGCTATCGAGGGCATCCAGTTCCATCCGGAGAGCATCATGACGTCGGTGGGTAAGGATATACTGAAGAACTTTCTGGAGATGTGAAGACATGATCCGTGACGCCATCGCCGCTCTCGTGGACGGCCGCGACCTGACCGAAGAGGAGGCCGCGGCCTGCATGAGAGAGATCATGTCGGACGAGGTGACGCCGGCCCAGTTCGGCGCCTTCGTCGTCGCGTTGCGGCTCAAGGGCGAAACGGTGGACGAGATCGTCGGCATGGCGCGAGTGATGCGGGAGAAGGCGCTGCCCGTCCCGATCGATGGGCCGCTGCTGGATACCTGCGGCACGGGCGGCGACGCGAAGGGCACGTTCAACGTGAGCACCGCGGCCGCCTTCGTCGCCGCCGGCGCCGGCGCGCGCGTCGCCAAGCACGGCAACCGCGCGATGACCAGCGCCTGCGGCAGCGCCGACGTGCTCGAGGCGCTCGGCGCCAAGATCGACCTGCCGCCGGAAGGCGTCGCCGCTTGCATCGAGCGGACCGGGTTCGGCTTCATGTTCGCGCAAGCCTTCCATCCAGCGATGAAGTTCGCCGCCGGGCCTCGACGCGAGATCGGCGTGCGGACGGTCTTCAACATCCTCGGCCCGCTCACGAACCCCGCGGGCGCGAGCTCGCAGCTATTGGGCGTTGCTGACGCCGCGCTGGCGGAGAAGATGGCCCAGGTGCTCGCTCGCCTCGGCACGAAGCACGCGCTGGTCGTCCACGGCGAGGACGGCCTCGACGAGGTGAGCGCGAGCGCGACGACCCTGCTCTACGAGGTGAAGGACGGCCGGGTGACCAGGTCGACGCTCCACCCGGACGACGTCGGCCTGCCGGCACACCCGCAAGACGCCGCGCACGGCGGCTCGCCCGAGGAGAACGCGAACGCACTGCGCGGCGTGCTCGCGGGCGAGGCGGGGCCGCTGCGCGACTTCACGCTGATCAACAGCGCCGCGGCCCTCGTCGCCGCCGACCTCGCGTCGGACTTCCGCGAGGGGCTCTCGCTAGCG
>JADFTG010000288.1 GCA_022560365.1 Chloroflexota bacterium
TCTCCGCTGCAAAAGGTCTGGGCGGAGCACTTCCCATGGCTGCTGCCCCACTACATCATCCTCGCGGCGATCGGCACCGCCATAGTCGCCGCGCACCAGGCGATGGGCCTCTGGGGCATCGCCATCTTCGTCGCGCCACCGCTGATGATGCGCCTGTCGATCAAGCAGTACCTGGACCGCACAACCAGGAACGTGCTCGACCTCCGCCATGCGCACAACCAGCTGCAGAAGGCGCACGGCGAGGCGACCGACGCGATGGAGCGCCTGCGCAACGCCTACGATGGCACCCTGCGCTCCCTCTCGGCGGCCCTCGACGCGCGCGACAGCGAGACCGGCGGCCACTCGGAGCGGGTCGCCGACCTGACGCTGGCGATCGCCGCCGAGATGGGCTTCGAGAAGGACACCGACGAATGGCACAACATCTCCTGGGGCGCGCTGCTCCACGACGTCGGCAAGATCGCCGTGCCCGACAGCATCCTGCGCAAGCCCGGCGCCCTGACCGATGACGAGTGGCAGACGATGCGCAGCCACGCCGCGGCCGGGTACGATATCCTTCTAAAGATCGACTTCCTGAAGACGGCAAGCCAGATCGTCCTTAGCCACCACGAGCGCTACGACGGCGGGGGATACCCGCGCGGCCTCGCCGGCGAAGAGATCCCGCTCGGCGCGCGCATCTTCACGATCGCCGACGCTTTCGACGCCATGACTTCAGACCGCGCCTACCGCAGCGCCATGCCCGCAGAGGAGGCGCTGGCGGAAGTCCTCCGCAACAGCGGAACACAGTTCGACCCAACCGCCGTCCGGGCCTTTCTCAGCGTCTATCAGAAGCGCTTCGTCGGTACGGTGCACCACAGCCCCCTCACCAGCGCCAAAGTTGCCCCGGGAGGGCACGCCGAACTGAGCGAGTCGCTGAAGCAGGCGATCGCCGAAGCAGCCGGCCTCGACGGCGAGCTATAGTCGCTCGCTTAGTAGCGAAGTCGGCTCAGCGGCTGTACGTGCCAACGAGTTCGCTCAGCGCCAGCACGTGGTCCGCGATCGCAGTCTCCACTTCGGCCAGCGTCGCACCCGCCTCGAGATCGATCTCGGCATTCAGCGCGTAGATGCGCAAGACGTACCGGTGCTCGCCGCCGGGAGGGCACGGCCCCGTGTAGCCGATCTCGCCGCGGCTGTTCACTCCCTGGAGCGAGCCATCATCCAGCTCCTCGTCCGCTAAGGTGTCCGCACCCAGCCCCATGGACTCCGGCGGTATGTTGTACATCACCCAGTGGACGTAGCCGTTGGCGTCCGGATCTTCCATCGTCAGCGCCAGCGACTCAGTGCCCGCCGGCAACCGGCTCCACGCGAGAGGCGGCGAGATGTTGTCACCGTCACAGCTGTACTCGACCGGAATCTCTCCGCCCGACGAAAACGCCTCGCTCGTGAAGACGATCGGCCCGGTCGCCGACGGCGTCAGCGAAGCGCTGCCACCGTCGTCATCATCGCCGCCGCACGCCACGAGAGCGACCGCAAGAACGGCGCCAACGGCGATCCAGACTGTCCACTGTCCACTGTCCCTAGCCACTGTCCACTACTCCGCGTACTTCTCGACAAGCTCGCCCGGCACGCGGTTGTTCTCTGCAACGTCCTTGAAGAATCGCGCACTCCCCTTCGGGATGCGGTTCAGCGTGCCCTCCTCCGTGGCGAAGAGGCCAAACTTCTGGCGGAAGCCCTCCGCCCATTCGAAGTTGTCCTGCTGGCACCAGTGCAGGTAGCTGCGGATGTCGGCGCCGTCGTCGATCGCCCGCTGGATCTGCTTGAAGTGGCGGACCAGGTAGCTGATGCGCTGCTCGTCGTCGTCGGTGCCGATGCCGTTCTCCGTAATGTACACGGGCACGTCATAGTCCTTGAGGCGCATCATGCTCTGGTAGAAGCCCTCCGGGTAGACCTCCCAGCCCATCGTGCTCGTCTCGGCGTCCGGCGGCGGCGCTACCTGGCGCAGGCCCATGACGCCGCGGCCCTCCGCGACGACCGAGCGCGAGTAGTAGTTGAGGCCGACGATGTCCCACGCGCCCTTCAGCCCCGGCACCTCCTCGCCCTGTCCGGCCGGCGCGCCGATCACACCGTCCCGGATGCCGTCCAGCCAGAAGGCGTTCCAGTACTGATCCATCAGCTTCGCCGCCGCCTTGTCCTCGTCAGAATCGCTGGCCGGCATAGCGTAAGTCATGTTGATCACGGGGCCGATCTTCGGGTCGTGCGGCGCCTTTTCGCGGATCGCGTTGTGCATCGTGCCGAGCGACATCAGAATATGGCGCGCGGCCTGCATCGCCAGCCCGAAATCGCGCTTCGCGGGCGGGTGCACGCCGGCGATGTAGCTGGCAGCCGGCAGGACCGGTGGCTCGTTGATCGTGAGCCAGTAAGGCACCGCATCGCCAAGTTGCTGCGCCATGTACCCGGCGAAGCGGCCCAGAAGCTCCGGCGCGCGTGCGTTCGTCCAGCCCCCCA
>JADFTG010000289.1 GCA_022560365.1 Chloroflexota bacterium
GATCGGCGGCTCAAGTCGCTTCAAGCGTCGTTTTCGCGCCATACCTGCCAGTTGATCCGCAGGAAGCTGCCGCAGCCACAAGGCGTCCGGGACGTTATAGTTAGGCAAAGTTAACGCTACAATGTCCGAGAGCGCGGGATCAGGAGAGAAACTGTACTGATGGAAGAAATCGGAATTCTGGCCGGATTGATCGGCGGCGTCTGGGCACTGCTGCTCTGGCTCAGCATCATCGTCTGGATCTACCGCGATGTCCGCGAACGCACGCGCGACCTCGGGCTCCAGGTGCTGGCAATCTTCGTCGGAATTATGTTCTTCCCCGGCTTCAACATCCCCGGCCTGGCGCTGTACTTGATGCTGCGTCCGCGCGAGTCGCTGGAGGAAGCCTACGCCCGGTCCCTCGAAGAGGAAGCGCTCCTGCGCGAGATCGGCGACGAGGGGATGTGCCTGTCGTGCCGTCGCTTCGTCGAGCAAGGCTGGCGTATCTGCCCATACTGCGCCACGCAGCTCAAGGACGTCTGCGTGAAGTGCGAGCACCTCCTCAGTTTCAACTGGATTGCCTGCCCGTACTGCACCACCGAGCGCCGCGGCACTCAGGAAACACCGTCGGAGACACAACCTGTGCCCACCGCTGCACCGGCCACGACAACGCTCACTCAAGAGCGACAAGCAGTTGCGGATACCGCTACAGCTGACGACGAGTCCGGTCAGGCCAGCGGCCGCGAAGGCGTCTAGCCCGCGCTCGCGAAGAGCGAACCCACGTCAGCGTCGGCGAAGAGTTCGTCCAGACGTCTCAGCCTGTCCGCATCGGCTGAGAAAGCCGTAGCCCCGTACAGCGCCTCGACAGCCTCGACAGCGCCCTTCGTGTCCAGCTTCGTGCTCAGGAACGGCGTCTCGTCTTCCGCCACCCGTTCTTTGACGTACGAGAGGACGGGCAGGTCCCCGGTGACGATCAGACATTGCGCACCGGCGTTGATCGCCGCCAGCTGAAGGTCCGGCTTGTCGCTGCGCACGATCACTGACTCCGCCCGCGTCCGGTCGAAGTAGTCCTGTCCCGGGTCGGCCGCGATCGAGGCGATGACCAGCCGGCCCAGCGAGCGAGGGGCGTTCTCGGCAACGTTCACGGCTTCTGCCTTCAACGCCTCCGCGACCGCGTCGAGGCCCGGCGCTGCGAGCTGCCTGTCCTCTGGTACCACGGCCAGCGGTGCGACGCCCCCGTAGTCGGCACCCGCTTCGCCACCGGCAGGGCGCGCACGGTTGAGAACCACTCCAGCGAGCGCCTCACCCACCGACCTCACGATCGCTGACACCTCGGCGACCGTCTCTGGCGTCGCCACGATGAGGACGCGCGCGCCGTCATGCTCCCCGAGGGCCGCCGACGGGTCGCCAGCGGGGATTTCGATTATCTTCGCGTCGCCAGATCCCGATCCTAGTGAACTGAAGACTCGGCGGTCTGAGTCTGCGTTGGCGTCGTCACCGGCTCGCTCAAGGGAGACGTTCGTGCCGCTCTTAGCCAGCGCTCGGGCACAGGCGACCGCCACGGTGGTCTTGCCGGAGAGGGGCGTCGGAGCGGCGACCAGGAGGGTCGGCATCGTTGGTGAATTGTAGCACAATCGACCGCTGTTCCCTCTACGGGAACGCCTTGGCCAGCGGCGTGTACTCCAACCCCTGCGCCTTCGAGACGGCCTCGCACACGAGCTTGCCGTCGATCGTGCTCGCGCCGCCCGCCAGCGCCTCGTCGCGCTTCAGCGCATCGAGGCCGTGTTCCGCTAACCTGAGCACGTAGGGCAACGTGGCGCCCGTGAGCGCTTCCGTCGAGGTCCGTGGCACCGCGCCGGGCATGTTCGGTACGCAATAGTGGACCACACCCTCCTCAACATACACGGGCTCGCCGTGCGTCGTCGGCCGCGAAGTCTCGCAAATGCCTCCCTGGTCGATACAGACGTCGACTATCACCGCGCCCGGGCCCATCGACCGCACCATCTCCCGGCTAACCAGCTTCGGCGCAATCCCACCCGGCTCCAGCACCGCGCCGATGAGGATGTCAGCGCCCTCAAGCTCCTCTCGAAGCGAGGCCGGGCTCGTGATGCGGGTGGTGATTCTTCCCCCCAAACGCTCTTCAATCCGCGCCAACTTGGCCGCATCGCGCGAGATCACCGTCACGGTCGCGCCGAGCGCCGTCAGGACATCACTGGCCGCCGTGCCGACGTTGCCGCTTCCAACCACCAGCGCCCGCGCAGGAGTCGTGCCCGGCACGCCGCCGAGGAGCTTTCCGCGTCCCGGGCCCGGCTTCTTCAAGTGCTGTGCGGCGACCTCGCCGGCCATGCGCCCCGCCACGATGCTCATAGGGGCTAGCAGCGGCAACCGCCCGTCGGCCAGCCGCACGAGTTCGTAAGCGATCGAGTGCGTGCGAGACGACATCAACTCACGCGTCAGCTCCGGCAGAGGCGCCAGGTGTAGGTAAGTGAACAGGAGCAGACC
>JADFTG010000290.1 GCA_022560365.1 Chloroflexota bacterium
CTGCCCCCACCCAGGCCCGCTGCCGCTGGTACCCGCTTGGTGACGCTAACGGCAGCCTCTGCCTCGCGCCCGGACGCCGCCGCCAGCGCCCGCGCCGCGCGGAGCACGAGGTCTTCGTCGTCAGGAGCGTACGCGTTCAAATTACGCGCTACCGTTAGGCTTCCTGCCGTGTCTACGGACACCTCGTCGCACAGATCAACCGTCTGCATCACCGTTCGCACGTCGTGATAGCCGTCGTCTCGGTGACCGAGCACCTCCAGGGTCCAGTTGATCTTCGCCGGCGCGACGGTGCTGATCATGACGCCCGTTTGTACGCGGCGAAGAGACCGCGCCAGGCGTCGAGGTCGAGCATCGCCGGCCTCTGTCCCCCGTCGATACCGCACGCCGCCAGCAGGACGTCCACCTCCGGCGCCTTTACTCCGAGCCCGACGGCCAGAGAGTTACGCAAGCGCTTGCGCGGCGCTGCGAACCCCGCATGCACCAGCTCGAAGAAGGCGCCAACGTCCTCGGCCGCCACTGCCGGCGATGGGCGAATCTTGAGCCGAACCACAGCAGAGTGCACTTTCGGCGGCGGGCGGAAGGCGCGCCGCGGCACCTTGAACAGCACCTCAGCCGCCGCGTACACTTGCGTCTCGACGCCGAGGTACGTCATGCGGCCGGATCTGGCGGCGATGCGCTCAGCGACTTCCGCCTGTAGCGTGCCGACCATCGTCCGCGGCGGCGTCGGCGAGCGCAGGAACTCGCGCAGGATGGCCGTGCCGATGTTGTACGGCAAGTTGCCGACGACGATGTACGGCGGTGCGCCACCACCGCGCCGAAGGATCTCCGCTGGCGATGTCTTCAGCACATCGGCGTGGACGATGATCACGGCGTCCGAGCCACCGTACTCCCGTGCAAGTTCGGCCGCCAGCGCGTCGTCCTTCTCAACGACGATCAAATGGTCAGCGCGCTCGGCGAGGCGACGCGTCAGGAGACCGGTGCCGCCCCCGACTTCGACGACGGTATCACCGGGCTCGATTCCGGCGGCGTCGGCGATGCGCGCAAGGACGCGACCGTCGGCGAGCCAGTGCTGGCCGAGAGACTTCTTGCCGCGCGTGCTGCCCGCAGGTGTCACACGGCGATGATACGGCAACCGACGGAGACGATCAGTTGTCGCAGTCGTGTCAGTCGAGGACGCAGATCTCGACGTGTCGGGCGCCCCAGTCGTAGACGTCGTTGGCGCCGTAAGCGAGATCGATGTGCGCGCCGATGACGCCGCCGCCTGTGTCGGCCGCCACGCCGTACCCGTAGCCCGGCACGTACATTCGCGTTCCGAGCGGTATGACGGACGGGTCGGTCGCGACGATACCTCTGAAGACGCCTGTCCCCGTCCGCGTCACGGTGCCGCCTGCGCTCACAGCCGTGTAGTACGTCGCCCAGACCGCCATATTCGACCGGCACTGCCCCTCTCCGGGTGGAGCAAGCGGACTCTCGGTGTTCAAGCCGACGAGGACGATCTGATTTATGGGCGCGACCGTCTCCTCCCCGATGAGGGTCCGGCTCTCTTCGTTGTCGTTGACCGTGCGCACCTCGTAAGTACGTCGCGAAGTGCCGATCGCGCCGGCCTGGAGCACGACCTTCTGCCCGAGCGGAATCGTGTAGTCGTACCGCAACTCGCTCCGGTAGAGAATCGGCTCTTCCTCGTGCACGATTACGTCTCGGACAAGCCGCAGGTTGATCACCATATCCTGTCGGATAGCTGTGGTAGACGCCGGATCCACGGTGTCGCCAGGCTGCACTACGATGCCCTGCTCGATCAGCAAGCTGCCCACGGTGGCCGCGCGCGTCTCGACCAGCCTTTCATCGTCGCCAAAGCGCAGGCGGACAGGCGTCGTCGAAGCTGGCTCCTCCGTCGCTGACTCCACGGTGAGCGCGGGCGGGCCGACATCGGCGTCGGTACCGGAAATGGGGACGGCGAGAACGACAAGGAGGGCCGCCACCATGGCGACCAGGATGGGGATATGCAGGTGCCCGTTGGGAACCGCAATGAGAAACTGCCTTAACGGCGACCCCGCTTGAAGCGGGAATCCCCTCCCCCGAAACCCGAGCTGTTCTCCTCTAATGACTCCGTATCCTGGATTATCCTGGCCGATGGGGCGGCGCCTCTCGGCGCAGTCCGGTCGTGCACCCGCTGTCGATCTCGGTCCTCAGGCTTGCCCGTAACAGCCAACTCCGGCCCGGTGTACCTGCGGCACCCAGACCTAACCACGTACCGTTGCTTCCTTCCGGATCTGGCGGGGTTGGTGGCGGCCTGCCGCGCAGGGCCAGACCATCAATGCCACTTGTTACGAGTAGTCCCTGCGGAGCCTCGACCTCGAGCGGGAATTCGACCCCGCTATAGCGGATTGCGGGTTCAGGGCACCGCTAGCTCCCCGTCTAGCACGACCAAGTGACAATCCTATTGGCGCTAA
>JADFTG010000291.1 GCA_022560365.1 Chloroflexota bacterium
ACGATCCACGAGAACATGGCGGAGCACGACCTGCGCCGCGTTGTGACACAAGAAGGCTTTGCGATCAGGGAGGCGCGACGGCTGCCAGACCACCTCGAAGCCGTGAACGCGTTCCTCGAAAAGCGCGAACCGTCCTTCGACAAGCTCAGGAAGAACGAATAGGTTATGGGAGGCCGCTGGGGGTTGACCTATCCGCTGCAGGGCGTGCCGCTTTCGGAGCACGGGCCGATCCTGCGCGAGGCGGAGGAGCTGGGCTACACGGACGCCTGGTCGGCGGAAGTCGAGGCGAACGACGCCTTCACGCCGCTGGCCGCGTTCGCCGCCTGGACGACCGAGACGCGGCTGGGCTGCGCCATCGCCAGCGTCTACAACCGCACGCCGACGCTACTGGCGCAGACGGCGGCGGCGATCGAAGAGCTGGCGCCCGGGCGCTTCTGCCTGGGCATCGGCACCAGTTCGCCGGCGATCGTCGAGCGCTGGAACGGCGTGCCGCTGACGCAGCCGATGACGCGCATGCGGGACACGATCGCTTTCCTGCGCGAGGCCTGGAGCGGCGAGAAGGTGGTGCGCAAGGTGGGCCCGTACGACGTCAAGGGCTTCCGCCTGGGCCGCGCTCCGGAGTCGCCGCCGAAAGTGTTTGTGGCGGCGTTGCGGGAGCAGATGCTGCGTCTGGCCGGTGAGCTGGGCGACGGGGCGATAACGAACTACATCTCGCCGGACGACGCGCCGCGGATCGCGAAGATTGCGCGAGAAAGCGCAGCGAAGGCGGGGAAAAACGCCGAGGATTTCGACGTGGCGTGCCGCATCTTCGTGATCTGGACGGAGGACCGTCAGCAGGCTCAGATGCTGGGGCGCTTCATGGTCTCCGGCTACTTGACGACGCCGTACTACTACGCGTTCCACGAGTGGCTGGGCCGCGGCGAGGCGCTGGCGCCGATGATGAAGGCGTGGCAGGCAGGGGAGCGGCAAGAGGCGGTGGGCCTGGTGCCGGAGAAGGTCGTCGACGACATCTTCGTCTTCGGCAGCCCGGACGAGTGCAAAGACAAGATCGAAGCGTACCGAGACAACGGGATCAGCACGCCCGTGATCAACATCATCCCGACGGCGAGGGACCGGGAGGCGCAGGCCAAGCAGAGCCTGGAGGCGTTCCGGGCGCTGGCGCCGCGCTAGAGGAGGACGACACGATGGCTGACTTCACGATGAGCCCCGAGATCAAGAAGCTGCGCGCGGACGTGCGCGCGTTCATGGACGAGTTCATCTACCCGAACGAAGAGGTGATCGAAGACGCCGGCGACGACCAGGCGGCGGACCTGATCAAAGACCTGCAAGCGCGGACGAAGAAGATGGGCTACTGGGCGCCGCACCTGCCGAAGGAGGCGGGCGGGATGGGCATCGGCTTCATGCCGTACGTCTACATGAACGAGATCCTGGGCCGCAGCTTCCTGGCGCCGCGTGCGTTCGGCGCGCAGGCGCCGGACTCCGGCAACGCGGAGATCCTCTGGCAGTTCGGCTCGGACGAGCAGAAGGCGAAGTGGCTGAAGCCGCTGGTCAACGGCGACATCCGCTCCTGCTTCTCGATGACGGAGCCGGATGTGCCGGGGTCGGACCCGACGACGCTGCAGACGCGGGCTGTGCGGGATGGCGACGACTGGGTGATCAACGGCCACAAGTGGTTCACGAGCGGGGCGATCGGCGCGGAGTTCGCGATCGTGATGTGCGTAACCGACCCGGAGAGTGAAGCGCACCGCAAGATGAGCCAGATCATCGTGCCGCTGGCCACGGACGGCGTGGACATCGCGCGCGCCGTGCCCGTGATGGGCGAGACGCGCGGCAATCACTGCGAGATCTACTACAAGGACGTGCGGGTGCCGGTGACGAACGTGCTGGGCCAGGCCGGCGACGGCTTCATGATCGCCCAGAAGCGGCTGGGGCCGGGGCGCATCCACCACTGCATGCGCTGGCTGGGCCAGATGTCGCGGGCCTTCGACATGCTGTGCGAGCGGGCGCTGAGCCGCTCGGCCTTTGGGACGACGCTGGCGCAGAAGCAGACGGTGCAGAACTGGATCGCCGACTCGGTGGCCGAGATCCAGTCGGCGCGGCTCCTGACGCTGCACGCGGCGAACAAGATTGACCAGGGCGACGAGGCGCGGGTCGAGGTGTCGCTGATCAAGTTCTGGGGCGCGAAGATCCTGCACGACGTGATAGACCGGGCGATCCAGGTGCACGGGGCGCTGGGCGTTTCCGGGGACACGCCGCTGGAGGCGATGTACCGGCAGGCGCGGGCGGCGCGCATCTACGACGGGCCGGACGAGGTGCACCGTATGGTGGTGGCCCGCAGGGTGTTGCGCGAGTACTCTGGCGGGGCCGGCTGGGGGTTCGAGTAGGTGCGAGGTGTTAGGTGCGAGGTGTTAGGTGCGAGGTGTTAGGTGCGAGGTGTTAGGTGCGAGGT
>JADFTG010000025.1 GCA_022560365.1 Chloroflexota bacterium
GTTGAGGTTGCCGTGCGTCAACACCTGCGCGCCGCTCTCCAGCGGCATCCCGCGGTGCTGGCGCTGGAACATCACGCAGCGCAACTGGTACGCGCCCTCCTTGAGCGTGAAGTATACGTGCCCGCGCTGCGAGCGGCTCAGGTTCGAGATCTCGCCCTCGACCCACATGTTCGAGAGCCGCAAGTCGCTCTCCAGAAGCTCCTTCAGGTAGCGACAGATCGCGGAAACGGGGTACGCGTCAAGCACGCGCCTATTGTAACCGCGCGCACCCGCCAACCGCTGCCCGCGCTTGGCACCCACCGGCAGCCCGCCGCCGCCCGCCCCGTCCCGCTCATGGTGAGGCTCTCGAACCATGAGCGGTGCAACAACGTTGCGGCGACGCATTGCGTCCGGCGGGGCGTGTGGCTTCGTCCCACCGCTCGCCCTTCGAGAGCCTCAGGGCGAGCGGACTACAGCGACAGCTACTTGCTCGCGCGCTCGAGGTACTCGCCGCTGCGAGTGTCGATCTTCAGCAGGTCGCCGGTGTTGATGAACAGCGGCACCGTCACCATGATCCCCGTCTGCAGCTTCGCCGGCTTCGTGCCGCCCTGCGCCGTGTCGCCCCTCACCCACGGGTCCGTCTCCGCGACTTCCAGCTCCACCGCCGCCGGCAGCTGGATCCCCACCGCCTCCTCGCCGTACATTCGCAGCTCGCAGCTGCCGTTCTCGACCAGGAAGTTCAGCGCGTCGCCCAGCAGGTCCTTGCTCACCGGGAACTGATCGAACGTCTCCGTGTTCATGAAGTAGTGCAGGTCGCCGTCCGGATACAGGTACTGCGCCGGCGTGTTCTCTACCCGCGCCATCTGAAACCGCGCCCCCGCTTGCGCCGACTTGTCGACGATGTGGCCGGCGCGTATATCGCGCAGCTTCATGCGTACCTGGGCGCTGCCGCGGCCCATCTTGATGTGATCGATCTCGATCACGGAGTACAGTGTGCCGTCGATCTCGATTGTGTTGCCCCTGCGGAGCTGGCTGCCCTCGATCATGTAATCCTCACTTGGCGTAATGAAGGGGCCCTCAGCGGCCCCTCACTAGGTTACCCGCTCGCCTCGCGCTCTGTCACCTGTGCAGGTGTCATTCCGGCTGAAGCGGAAGGATTCCCGTACCGATGCGCTCAGAAGCGCCGTCGTCCAGTACCCATATCTTCACAGCTAGCGGTCACAAAGTGCCTCAGCTTCGCTCGGAATGACAGACTGCCCAGCGTATCCGTTTATCCGGTAAGTATCCGTTGCCAGCCTACCCGCCAGGCTTCGGCGCCTGCGACATCACTCGCACCTTGCCGTCTTCGATTACGCACTGGTCCTCGATGCGCACGCCGCCCCAGCCCGGAATGTAGATCCCCGGCTCGACCGTGATGATCATCCCGTCCAGCAGCTCTTTCTTCGCCGTCCGGGCGAGGCTCGGTGCTTCGTGGACCTGCAGGCCGACGCCGTGGCCCAGCCCGTGTCCGAAGTTCTCCCCGTAGCCCGCCTCCGCGATCACGTTGTGCGCCAGCATGTGCGCCTCCTCGCCCGTCATCCCGGCGCGGATCAGCTCCTCCGCCGTCAGCTGCGCCGTCAGCACGATGTCGTAGATCTTGCCGAACTGCTCGTCGCCCTCGCCGCCGCAGACAACCGTCCGCGTCAGGTCGGAGCAATAGCCGTCGACGATCACGCCCATGTCGATCACCACGGGATCGCCGGCCTGAAGCGCGTAGCCGGTCGGCTGCGCGTGTGGCATCGCCCCGTTCGGGCCGGCGGCCACGATCGTCGGAAACGACATGAACTCGGCGCCGTTCTCGCGCGCGTACCGCTCGATCTCCCAGGCGACCTGCTCCTCGGTCATCCCCGGCTCGAGGCGGTCGGCGGCGTGCTGCAACGCCGCGTCGCCCAGGTCGACCGCTCGCTGCAGCGCTTCGATCTCCTCCGGCTCCTTGATCGCGCGCAGATCGGTGACGAGTTGCGGCGCCTGGAGGAGCTTCGGGCGGTCGGACTCCGGCAGCGTGTCGATCGCGCGGCGCAGGCTGTTCAGTACCGCCACGGAGAGATCGGCCGCCTCGAAGCCGATCCGCTTGCCTGCCAGCCCTGCCTCCCCGATCAGGTCGGGGAACCACGCGTCGAGCGCGCCCACGGTGCGGAAGACGTTGAAACCGGGACACTCGTCCTGTGCTTGCTCGACATAACGAAAGTCGACGGCGATAAACGCGCTGGCGGTTGTGACCAGCGCCGTGCCCTTCGAGCCCGTGAAGCCGCTGATGTAGCGCCGGTTCGCGCCACTCAGCCGGAAGATGTCCTCGACCGGGCAGTCGACGAAGAAGCCCGCGAGATCGTGCTCCTCCATCTTCTCGCGCAGCCGCTTCAGTCGCGGCGCGCTCACTGGCGTTCCTTGAGGATGCCCACGAGCGAGTCCAGCGCCGCGATGTACCCGCGCCAGCCCAGCCCCGCCACCTGCGCCACCGCGATGTCCGCCAGCACCGAGTGGTGACGGAACTCCTCGCGTGCGTGCACGTTCGAGATGTGTACTTCGACGAACGGCTTCTCCACGGCCTCGAACGCGTCGCGGATCGCCAGGCTGTAGTGCGTGAAGGCGCCGGCGTTGATCAGAATGCCGTCGGCGCCGGGGGCGTTCGCCTGGATGAAGTCGATGATCGCGCCCTCGGAGTTCGACTGAAACGGCACGATCTCCGCGCCCAGCTGCTCGCCACGCTTCGTCACCCTGTCGACGATATCTGGGAGCGTCATGCTCCCGTACACCTCAGGGTTGCGCGTGCCCAGGAGGTTCAGGTTCGGGCCGTTGATCAGCAGAATTCGCATGGCACTAGGTTACAGGTTCCAAGTTTGAGGTTACAGCGGACTCTCGTCCAATCCGTTTATCCGTTCCCTATCCGTTGACAGACCGCTTGCGTGCTCTCGCCTCACCTCGCCGCTTCGCGCTGTCGTCCAGGTCGCGGATGAGCTTCTCGCGAGCCTGGCCGAGTGCGTCTCTTAGCGTTTCGCGCTGACGAGCCGCGGTCACGTGCGTGTAGATCTGCGTCGTCTGCGCGCTGGCGTGGCCCAACAGCTCCTGCACCACGCGCAGCTCCGCGCCGCCGTCCAGCAGGTGCGTCGCGAACGAGTGCCGCAGCAGGTGCGGCCACACGTGTGACTCCAACCCCGCCTTGAGCGAGTGTTTCCGCACCATCTTTTGCACCGAGCGCCCGGACAGCCGGTTGCCGTCGCGGTTCACGAACAGCGCTTCCTCCGCGCCCGTTACCAGCTCCGGTCGCCCCTCCGAGAGGTAGCGGCGCAACGTCTTCTCCGCCGGCTCGCCCAGAAGCACCATGCGCTCCTTGTTTCCTTTGCCACGCACAACGATCGTTCGTTCGCCGAGATCGATGCTCCGCAGGTTGAGACCGACGATCTCGCTCAGCCGCACGCCGGAGGCGTACATCATCTCCAGCATCGCGCGGTTGCGCAGGCCGGCCGGCGTCGTCTCGTCCGCCGACTCGATCAGCGCCTCCAGGTCGTCCTTCGAGAGGATCGTCGGCAGCTTCTGCTCACGCTTCGGCGCGACGATGCCGGTCAGCGGCGTCGATTCGATCTTGCCCTCGCGCACCAGGAAGCGGTAGAAGCTGCGGATCGTGCTCACCTTGCGCGTCAGGCTCGCCGTCGCCATCCCGCTATCCTTCAGTGTGCCCAGGTAGCGGCGTGCCATCGCCCGGTCCGCCTCCAGCACCGGCACGCCTTCCTCGTCCTCGATGTAGCGCGCGAAATGGGACAGGTCACTCCGGTAGTTGCGCAACGTAAGCGGCGAAAGGTTCTTCTCCGCCACCAGGTAACGGACGTAGACGTCCAGCAACTCTTCCATCACGACTTACAACGCACCAGACGCGTCTGCGACTACTCGCGTTACGGAGTGGCCAGTGTTTTTGCGCCGTTGTTGCCCCGTTCATGGTTCAAGAGCCTCACCACAAGCGGAAGGAACACCAGGCGACAGCATCTAGTCGAGCAGGTACGCTCCGTCCCGCTCACCCTGAGGTTCTCGAAGGGCCAACGGAGCGACAACATCCTGCGGACGCTACGAAGAGACCTGCGCCGGTTCGCCGGCCTGCTCCGGTGCCTCTCCGCGCCAGTCGCACTCGGTGCACTTGGCCTTGTTGTCCTTCTCGGCGACGATCAGCTTGCCGCAGTCTGGACACGGTTTCGGGAACGGGCGTGACCACGTCGTGAAGTCGCACTTCGGGTAATCAGCGCATCCGTAGAACGTGCGTCCCTTCTTCGTGCGCCGCTCCAGGATCTCGCCGCCCGTCTTCGGGCATTTCGCGCCCGTGCCCTTCGCCATCGTTTTCTTGCCTTTGCACTCCGGGTAGCGGCTGCAGGCCATGAACTTGCCGAAGCGCCCGCTGCGGATCAGCATCGGAGCGTTGCACTCCGGGCACGTCTCATCTGTCTTCTGCGGTTGCTCCTGCTCCTCGCCTTCCAGCGACCGCGTTCCCTTGCAGTCCGGAAAGCGCGTGCAGGCCTGGAACTGCCCGCGGCGGCCCCATCGGATCACCATCGGCGCCTTGCACTCGGGGCATTTCTCCTTCGTCTCTTCAACCTGCTTCGGCGCCGACTTCATCGCGCCTTCCAGCGCCGACTCCAGCGGGTCGTAGATGTCGCGCACGACCGGTACCCACTCGCGCTTGCCGCTCGCCACGTCGTCCAGCTCCTCCTCCATCTCGGCCGTGAAGTCGACGTCGAGGAAGGCCCCGAAATACTCGACGAGCAGGTCGTTCACCGTCATCCCCAGGTTGGTTGGCCTGAGCACCCTCTTCTCGCTCTCGATGTACCCGCGGTCCTGAATCGTCGATAGCGTCGGCGCGTAGGTGCTTGGCCTGCCGATGCCCTTCTCCTCCATCGTCTTCACCAGCGTCGCTTCCGTGTACCGGGGTGGCGGCTCGGTGAAGTGCTGCTCAGGGAACAGCTCGCGCAACGCCACAGCGTCCGTCTCGGAGAGTTCCGGCAACGGGTTCGTGCCGAACTTCTCTTCCGTGTCGTCGTCTCGCGCTTCCTCATAGACCTGGCGGAAGCCGGCGAACTTCAGCTGAGTGTTCGTCGCCCGCAGCAGGTACGTCTCTCCGTCCGCAGGCGCGGCGGCGTTGATCTCGACGGTTGTCACGTCGAACTCCGCGTCCGCCATCTGGCTCGCAACGAAGCGCTGCCAGATCAGCGTGTAGAGCCGCGCCTGATCCGGCGTCAGCAGGCCGCGCATCTCGTCCGGGCCGCGCCTGACGGACGTCGGGCGGATCGCTTCGTGCGCTTCCTGCGCGCCCTTCACCTTGCGCGTGAAGAATCGCGGCTTCTCCGGAACGAACTGCTTCCCGTATCGCTCCGCTATGTACTCTCGCGCCTCGGTACGCGCGGACGAAGCGACGTTGACGGAGTCGGTTCGCATGTACGTGATGAGGCCCGTCTCGCCGCGGTCGCCCAGCTTCACGCCCTCGTAGAGCTGTTGCGCGATCGCCATCGTCCGCTTCGCCGTGAAGCCCAGGCGGCGCGAAGCCTCCTGCTGCACCGTGCTCGTGATGAACGGAGGCGAAGGCCGCCGAACCTGCTTCTTCTTCTGCACTTTGGCGACGCTGTAGGCGGCTGCTCTCAGATCGGCCAGCAGCCGCTCGGCTGTCGTCTCATCGCCGATCTCGATCTTGTCCTTGCGGTCCGCGTACCCCGCGAGCTTGGCGCGGAAGGCTGGCGGCACGCCCGCCTTCTCCATCTGCGCCTCGATCGTCCAGTACTCCTGCGGCACGAACGCCTCGATCTCCCGCTCGCGCTCAACGACGAGCCGCACCGCGACCGACTGCACGCGCCCGGCGGAAAGACCACGGCGGACCTTGCGCCACAGGAACGGGCTCAGCCGGTAGCCGACCAGCCGGTCGACGACGCGGCGCGCCTGTTGCGCGTCAACAAGCTTCATGTCGATCTCGCGCGGGTGCTCGAACGCCTCCTGAACGGCAGCCGGTGTGATCTCGTGGAAGACCACGCGGCTCAGCGGCAGCTCACGCAGGCCGGCCGCCTCGATCAAGTGCCAGGCGATCGCCTCGCCCTCACGGTCGGGGTCGGTGGCCAGGAAGACCTCGGACGCCTTCTGGGCGGCAGCCTTGATCTCCTTGATCGTCTTCGACTTGTCGCGCGGCACGATGTACTTCGGCGCGAACCCGTTCTCGATGTCTACGCCCAGGTCCGACTTCGGCAGGTCACGTACGTGCCCCACCGACGCCTTGACGTCGTACTTGCTGCCGAGGATTCGCGCTATCGTTCTCGCCTTCGCCGGCGACTCGACAACGACCAGGCTCTTTCCGCTCTTGCTCTTTGCCAATACCTTCTTAACCTCCGCCCGACGCGGCGTACTCTTCGCGCACCTCGCGGGCTCTTACATACGACTTGGATCCGATCTCACGGACGAGGCCCTTCAGCTCCATCATCGTCAGCACGCTGCTAACGGCGGCGGCTGGCAGACCGCTCTCGCGGCAGACCGCGTCGATGTGGACCGGGTCCTTCGTTATATGACGCAAAACTTCTGCTTCCGTATCTGTGGCCGGGACAAGCTCCTGCATCTCCAGCTGCTGTGGGATCATCGTCAGGTTCAGCTCCTCGAGGATGTCCTCAACCCGCTGGACGAGCTTTGCCTCGCCCTTTCCTATCTTTAGGTTAGTGCCTTGGCTCTGCGATGAAAAGATGTTGCCCGGAACTGCGAACACATCCCTTCCCTGGTCTAGGGCGCAGTTCGCCGTGATCAGCGCGCCGCTCTTCGTGCCGCCTTCCACCAGCAGAACCCCCAGGCTCAACCCGGAGAGAATCCGGTTGCGCCGCGGGAAGAGATCGCCGCGCGGCTCGGTGCCCAGCGGCTGCTCGCTGATCAGCGAGCCGTTCTCCGCGATCTCGTCTGCCAGGCGCTTGTGTTCCGGCGGATAGGTGATGTCCAGGCCGCAGGCCAGCACAGCCAGCGTCCGTCCGCCGGCGGCAAGCGCGGCCCGGTGCGCGATCCCGTCGATGCCGCGCGCCAGCCCGCTCACGACGCAAACGCCGTTCGCCGATAGCTGGTGCGCTAGCTCCTCCGCCGCCTGCTTGCCGTACGGCGTCGGCTTCCGCGTGCCGACGACGGCCACCGAAAGCGCGTCCGCCTCCCTGATCTCGCCGCGGACGTGGAGCAGCGGCGGCGCGTCGTCGATCTCGCGCAGCAGTGCCGGGTAGGCGTCGTCATCCCAGGTCAGTGGCCTGATGCCGGCCTTCTCCAGCCGCTCCATCTCCGCCTCCGGGTCGATCGCCCCGCGGCCGTCCGCGATGCCGCGCACGACGGAGTCCGTCAGGCCCGCCTCCTTCAGTTCCGAGCGCGTCGCCCGCCACGCTTCGGACAACGAGCCGAAGCGCGACAGGAGCGCCCGGTAACGCACTCTGCCGAGGCCGGGAATGCGGTTGAAGGCGACCCAGAAAGGTACTTCGGACGCGATCTGCGGGCGCTTGGGAGCCATCTCAGGCGAGGATGATAGCATGCCGGTCAACTACGCGATGCAGGCAAGTGGCACGCCGCTGGTCGCTCAGCGGCTGTTGCGATCGGGCGTTTCTGCGCCCTCTTCGCTGGCGACCTTCGTCACCCGCACCTTCTTTATCCGGCGCCCCGCCACGCTCATCACCTTCATGCTGATGCCGTCCACCGTCACCGTATCGCCGGTGTTCGGCATCCGCCCCAGCTCGTTGACGATGAAGCCGCCCACGCTGTCGAAGTCTTCCTTCTTCAGCGCCGTGTCGAACCGCTCGTTGATCTCGTCGATCCCCACCCGGCCGTCGACTATCGCCTCGTCGCTGCTCAGTTGCTGGACTTCCTCTTCCGGCGCGTCGTACTCGTCCCGGATCTCGCCGACGATCTCCTCGACCAGGTCCTCAATCGTGACGAGTCCCGCCGTCCCCCCGTATTCGTCCACCACCAGCGCGATCGAGACCTGCTTCTCCTTCATCTCTGAGAGCAGGTCGTGCACGTTCTTCGTCTCCGGTACGACGTAGGCGTCGCGCGTGATCTCCCGCAGCTGGGGCTTGCGCGGCCCGCTCGTAATGTGCCGCAGCAGATCCTTGGCGTGCGCGAAGCCCAGCACGTGGTCGATGTCGTCCTCGTATACCGGGATGCGGCTCAGGCCTTTGTCCGAGATCAAGCGGGCCAGCGTGTCGAAGTCCTGACTTGCGTTGATCGCCACGATGTCCGTGCGCGGCACCATCACCTCGCGCACGAGCGTGTACTCCAGCTCCATCACGCCGCGGATCATCTCCCGCTCGTCTTCCTGGAGCCCCGCCTGGCTCTCCTCGGCCTCGGCCAGCAGTATCAGCTCCTCGGCCCCGCCGCCGGCGCCTGGCTGGTGACGTTGCCACGTCCGCATTGCCGCGCCCATCGGCGCGTCCAGAACCTGCACCGGCAGACGGAACACGGATCGCACCACCGACACGAATGGGCGCAGACTGCTGTGCCAGCCCGACGGGTCCTGCGCTACCATCAAGCGCGGCAGCGCCTGCAGTAGCATGAACGCCAGCGCTACTCCGACGACTGTCAGCGCTACCCAGCCCCAGCTGTCGTCCGTGTGCTTGAGCACGAGGAACACCGAGATCGCCGTGATCGCCACCGAGACGAGGTTCCGCGCCAGCGCCAGCGACGACACCGTCAGCTGTCGCTCCTGGTAGAACCGCTGCAGCGCGTCCACCGCCGACTCCGTCGGCTCCCGCAGGGCTCTTTCTCGGACGCCGGCGATCACGCCGGCCTCCGACGCGCCGAGCAAGATCAGAGTCGCGATTCCGCCGGCAAGCAGCGCCAGGCCGACGATCGTCTCGCTATCCATCGTCTTCGCTCTTCTTCAGGCGTTTCGCTGGCACGCCCGCCACCTGCTCGCCGTCCGCCACGTCCTTCGTGACGACGGAGCCCGCGCCCGTACCAGCCCCGCGCCCGATGCGGACCGGCGCCACCAGCATCGTGTCGCTGCCGATGAACGCGCCGTCTTCGATCACCGTGCGGTGCTTGTTCTCGCCGTCGTAGTTGCACGTCACCGTGCCAGCGCCGATGTTCACGTTCTCGCCTACGTCGGCGTCGCCGATGTAGCTGAAGTGGTGCGACTTCGTGCCCCGCCCGATCCGCGACGCCTTCACCTCCACGAAGTTGCCCAGCTCCACGCCGGACTCGATGTGCGCGCCGCCCCGCAGGTGGCAGAACGGCCCGACCATCACGTCGTCGTCCAGCCGCGAGTCCTCGATCACCGCGTTCGGCCCGATCCGGCAGCGTTCGCCGATCGCTGAGTCACCGCTGATCGTCGTGTTCGGCCGGATGACGCTGCCGGCGCCGATCTCGATCCCGGCCTCGATGTACGTCGTCGCCGGGTCGACGATCGTCACGCCCTCGGCCGTCAGGCTCGCGGCGTGGGCGATCCGCGTCTCCAGCTCTCGCTGGAAACGTCTAGACGCTTCGTCGTCGGTGGGGTTAACGGATTTCGTTGGCATTAGAGGTCGGTGGCGCCCGTTGGGCGGGCGTCAGCGCGTGACGGCATGCTCTAGTTCGCCGTGAAAAAAGACATGCACACATTCAGACGCGGAAACGGGCCGCGTCGTTGGCACGTGTGGGACAAGCGCGTACTGTCGGGGTCGCCGCTATCTGGAGGTTCGCTGCTATCCAAGTGAGATCAGCTCTTTATGCTCAAAGTTCTGCACAAATGTTAGCCAGACCTGCGAAAGAATGTCAACTGCACCCACGATCGGTTGGTGGCTCAGCTTTCACCGACGCTGCGTTTGGACACCTCTATCAGGAGCGATCGCCG
>JADFTG010000292.1 GCA_022560365.1 Chloroflexota bacterium
ATGCGCTCGAGAAGGCGCAAGATGAGGGCGGCGCTTCGCCGCCGATCGCCGCCGCGCTCGAATCGCTTGACCGGGCGCAGATATCGACGATCCACTCGTTCGCGCAGACGCTGCTGCGGGCCTTCTCCGCGCAGGCCGGCGTCGACCCCGACTTCGAGGTGCAGGACCCGGTCTCGACGGAGCGCCGCAGGCAAGAGCGCTGGCGGCTGTACCTCGAGAGCCTCGAGGGCAACAGGGCCGCTGAGGAGGCGATCGACCGCGTGCTGACCCTTGGCCTGCAAACGGGCGAGATCGAGCGCCTGGCCAGCGACCTCACCTCCCGCCCGACGCTGGCCGAGCTGCTGGCGGCGAACCCGCTCAGCGCTTCAGAACCGTCCTGGCCGAACGCCGGGCGGTTGCGTGCGGATGTTGAGTCAGTGACGTCCGGCGCGCCCGAGGACGATCGCCTGGCAGAGCGACTCAACGGCTTGCATACCGTTCTGCAGGCACTCGAGCGAGCCGACGACGGCGAGCGCGAGGCGACGCTGGCCGCCGGCGCAGGCGTCCTCACCAGCACTTACAAGGGAACAGCATCGAACTGGGGTGGTAAAGAGAGGCGCGACCCCGCTCTCGAGGTCGCCAATCGTGTCTCGGCGGAGCTGAACGAGGTGCTGTCCGGGCTGCGGGCCGCCGCGCTCGCTGCGCTGCTGCCGTTCGTCGTTGCCTTCGTGAGCCAGGAGGACCGCGCGCGCGCTCGCGAAGGGGCGCTGACGTTTGACGACCTGATCGTGAGGGTGCGCCAGGTCCTCCGCGAAAACGAAGGTGCGCGACAGGCGTTCCGGGAGCGCTTCGCCGCCCTGCTGATCGACGAGTTCCAGGACACCGATCCGCTGCAGATGGAGATCGCGCTGGCCTTCGCCCGCGAGCGTGACGGCGCTGCCCTCGAAGCGGGCCGGCTGTTCCTCGTCGGCGATCCGAAGCAGTCGATCTACCGCTTTCGCCGCGCGGACATGGCGATGTACTCGCGCACGCGTGACGAGATCGGTGAGGCTGGATGCGAGTTCCCTGAGCTGGCTCTGAACCGGCGCTCGCGGATCGAGATCCTGACCTGGGTCAACGCTGTGTTCGCGCCGTTGATCGGCGAGGGCGCCGAGCCGGGCGTCCAGCCGCCTTACCGCGAGGTCCACGCGGACCGCGAAGCCGCACTCGCCGGTCCCGGCGTCGCCTGGATGGGCGGCGAGGCCGATCTCAACGCTCGAGGCATGCGCGACGAGGAGGCGCGGGCGATCGCGGCGCAGTGCCGCGCTGCGGTGTCGGAGAAGTGGCAGGTGCAGGGACGCGACGGGACGGTTAGCGCGGCTTCGTACCGCGATATCGCAGTGCTCATCCCACGCCGGATCCTGCTCACGGCGCTTGAGCGCGCGCTTGCCGACGCGCGGGTGCCGTACCGCGTCGAGGGCGGCAGCCTGATCTACCGGACGCAGGAGGTGCGGGACATCATCAACTGCCTGACGGCGATCGACGACCCGGCGGACGAGGTGGCGGTCGCCGGCGCGCTGCGGAGTCCGGCGTTCGCCTGCTCCGACGTCGATCTCGCGGCTTTCGCGACTGAGAATAACGGACGTTTCGACTACCTGCGCAGCGACCTCGACGGCCGCAGCGGCCCCGTGGCGGACGCCCTCAGTATCCTGCGCGGCTACCATGAACGCCGCCACGAGACGTCGCTGGCGGGGTTCGTCGAGAGGCTGATCTGGGAGCGCCGAGTCGTCGAGGTGGGGACGATCGATCAGGCCGACCGCAACGCCTTCCGCCGCGCCCGCTTCCTGGTCGAGCAGGCGCGGGCGTTCGAGCGCGCCCGGCCGGAGAGCCTGCGCGCGTTCGTGTCGTGGCTGGAGCGGCAGTCGGAGCGGATGATTGTCGACCACGAGGGCGCGGGCATCGACGATGACGAGGACGCCGTGCGCATCATGACGATCCACGCCGCCAAGGGCCTGGAGTTTCCGATCGTAATGCTGGCCGGTCTCAGCGCCGCGCCGAACACGAACGACTACCCGACTTACCTAGCGGACCACGCCGCCGGCCGCGCCGGCGTCCACGCGGGCCAGCGGGGCGGCAACCGCGAATTCGTGCTGGGTGACTACAGCGACCTGCGGGCGTCGGAGCTGGCGCACGACCAGGCCGAGATGGACCGTCTGCTCTACGTGGCGGCGACGCGCGGCCGGGACCATCTCGTCGTGTCGCTCTACCACACGAAGAGGCAGAGGGGTCCAAATTGGCCATGAAAACCTACAATTCGACACGGACAGGTGTATCTGTCAGGCGTTCTAGATGCCTTCTCAAGGCCCAACAAGAGACCAAAAAAGCCGTAAACCCCGTGCAGTGACACGCCAAACCTGTCCCCACTTTGAGCTTCCGACGGGCTACCCCCGTGCGCAGCACCAAAAGTGGCCATG
>JADFTG010000293.1 GCA_022560365.1 Chloroflexota bacterium
GACGGCTCGGGGGGCGTGGGGGGCGAGATGATTGTTGCGTCGGCGTGGTCGCCGGAGCGCGATCCACCGAAGGCGATGTGCACGTCGGGCGTGCCGGAGACGGGCAGGCCCAGGTCTTCGTGCAGCGTGTCCACTACCGCCCGCACAGCCTGCTGCGTGATGTCGCCGACGTTTGCCGTCTGGACGACTGTGAGATCGATTCCGACGGCGACTCCCTTGTCGCGCGGCCAGACCCTCGAGCGGGCAGCCGTCACGTCGCCGAGCCCGAGAAGAGACTCCTCCAGTCGCAGGCGCAGGGCGTCGGCCGGGACGATCGTCGTCGCGCCGGCCTGCTCGATGCGCAGCTCCTTAACCTCGTCGTCCGGGGCCAGCTCGACGATGATCCAGAGCAGCGCCAGGACGGCGAGCGCAAGGGCGCCGAGGGTGATCACCAGTCTGCCGGCGGTACCATCGTTGTCGTCCAGGAACTCGACGATGTCCGCCAGGGCGTTGATCGACTCTGTCGGCGCCGCCCAGGTCAGGAAGACGACGACGGCCATCGCCACGATCAACGCAGAGGCGTAGAGCACGACGAGGTAGCGGTTCATTTCGTTCATGGCAGTAGTGCGGGGACTCCGTACACTCCTTCGCCGTCAAGCCGCTCCAGATGGGCCGCCGTCAGGCGGTTCGTCAGGTCGGAGTCGCTGGCAGCGTAAACGCGTATGTAGTCGCCGGTCAATCCCCGCCAGCGACCTTCCGTCCGCTCTTCCCAGAGCACCTCAGCCGTGTCGCCGAGCCGCCCCTGCCGGTAGGCCTCCGACGAGCGCTTCTGCACCGTCAGCAGGCGTTCCAGGCGCTCTCGGCGGGTCTGGGGCGGCAGTTGGCCGTCCATGCGGTCCGCGCCTGTGTGGGGCCGGCGTGAGTAGGGGAAGCAGTGCATATCCGCGAACCCCGCCTCCTCGCACAGGCGCAGCGTCGCCTCGAAGTCAGCGTCCGTTTCGCCCGGGAAGCCGGCGATGACGTCGGTGGTAATCGCGGCCGCCGGCACGTGCTCGTGGATCAGTGAGATCGCCTGCCGATATTCGTCCGCGGTGTAGCGGCGGCGCATCGGGCCGAGCACGGCGTCTGAGCCGCTCTGCAGCGGGATGTGGAAGTGGGGGCAGAGGCGCCGATCGGACCAGAGAGCGAGCAGATGAGGGCCGATGTCCTGCGCTTGTACTGACGACATGCGGATGCGGGGGATCGACGTGCGGTCGAGGAGTTCGGCGAGCAGGCGCCGCGGGCCCTGTTCCTCGCGCGGCCAGCCGAGGTCGCGGCCGTAGTTGCCGAGCTGCGTGCCCGTGAGCACCACCTCGAGCACGCCGTCCGCCTCGCGCTCTTGCACCTGCCGCACGACGTCGGCGATCGGGACGCTGCGCTCGCGGCCGCGAGTGTAGGGCACGATGCAGAACGCGCACAGCTCGTCGCAGCCTTCCTGGATCTTGATGAAGGCCCGTGTGCGGAGGGGGTTTCCCGACGGGCCTGTAGGGCGCACGGGCGTCGGGCAGCCGGCGTACGGATCGCCGCGGTCCTCCAGGCGCGAGAGCAGACGCGCCGCTATCTGCGGCTTCTCGGCGTTGGTGAGCACCTCATCGGCGCCGATGACCTGGCCGATGTCCGCTGGTGCGGTCTCCGCGTAGCAGCCGGTGAGGATGATCTCAGCGTCCGGTGAGAGGCGCCGTGCCAGCCGCACGAGGTGCCGCGCCTTGCGATCCGCGACGTGCGTGACGGAGCAGGTGTTGATGACGTACGCTGCTGCCCCGCGCACGGGCCGGTCAACGACGCGTACGCCCTCGCCGGCGAGGCGGCGGGCGAGCGCCTCGGAGTCCGATTGGTTGAGCTTGCAGCCGAGCGTCAGGACGGCCACCGTCGGTTGGGCGTCAGTGGTCTGAGTCACTCAGCCATGATAGGTGTCGGCACGCGACCGCGTCCAACGGCGCGCGGTGCTGCGGAGCAGGGGCGGGCGGGCGCTGGTTCAGCTGCCGCAGTGGGAGAAGCCGCAGACGGGGCAGGCCGAGCAGCCTTCGCCGAAGACGAGCGGCCCGGCGCAATCCGGGCAGCGTGGCTGCTGGAAGAGCCTTAGCCGCAGCTGAGTCGCTGGGGTCGGTGTGAGGGTTGTTGTTGCTGTCATCGTTGGCATGTCGCGCCTCCCTAGAACGTCTGTGCTAATAGTAGTAGCACGGGTGTTCTATTGTCAATACGAAATGGCACTCTTGGGGGTATCGGGACCGCTCATGGTTCGAGAGCCTCACCACGAGCGGATTGGGGCGCTGGCCGCCGAGGGGATTGGGGCGCTGGCCGCCGAGGGGGTTGGGGCGCTGGCCGCCGAGGGGGTTGGGGCGCTGGCCGCTGAGGGGGTTGGGGCGCTGGCCACCGAGCGGGTTGGGAGCTGCTG
>JADFTG010000294.1 GCA_022560365.1 Chloroflexota bacterium
CAGTGTGCCACAAGACGGTGCAAAGTTCTAGTTCACGTAAGGGTTCGGGAGTGAGACAGGATTCCCTGTCACCCGTCACTTGTCACCCTGTCCCCTACTTCGCCTCCACCTCGCCGCGCACGATGCGTCCCGCAACGTCGCGCAACAGCTCGACGTCCTGCGCGCCCACAACCGCGAAGCGGCCGTTGAAGATCGTCGTCGGCACGCCGGTGACACCGTTCGAGCGGCTCCACTCCATCTGCTTCTCGATCTCTTCGCTGTAGCGGCCCTCGTCCAGCGCCTCGCGCAGCGCGTCCGCGTCTACACCGGCGTCCGCGCACGCCCGGACCACAACGTCCGTGTCACCGATGTTCTGCTCCTCCTCGAAATAGGCGCGGAAGAGCGCCCGCTGCACGGCCCAGAGGTCGCCGCCGTTGTCACGTGTGAACTCCGTCGCCTCGTGCGCCTTGCGCGTGTTCGGCACCAGCGGCGGGCGCTTCATCTCGATGCCAACGTCGAGCGCCGTCTGGCGCAGGTTGTCGAGGTAGCCGGGCGGGTAGGTCTTCCCCTTCGAGGCCTCCTCGCGGGCGATGCCCTCGGGCGGAATGCCGGGGCGCAGATCGAAGGCGCAGGCGGTCAGCGTGATCCCGTAGTCCTGGCGCAGCTGCTCCAGGCGGGCGAGCCCAACGTAGCACCACGGACAGATGTAGTCGGAGACGAACGTAATGTGCAGCGCCTGCTTCTCAGGCCGGGCGTCATGCATGCCGCTGTGGCGCTCGACATCGCCGTCGCCCTCATAGCCGACCGACCATGACTCCATGGCCCCAATTATACGACCGTGGCCAGCCGCCAACGGAGACCCCTCGGACAGGAGACAGGTGACAAGTATCGTGGCCACAACCTGCCACCTGTCTCGTGTCTCTTGTCTCCACCGCGTGCTAGACTGCGGGCGCGATGGCACCCGCAAGCCTACCCACGGACGACCCCATCGTCGCCGCCTTGCTGGCCGGGCCCAACCTGGCGCGCCTCGCCTACATCAGCGTCAGCGGGCGGCCGCGCGTGGTGCCGATCTGGTTCGCGCACACTAACGGCGAACTCATCATGGTAACCGGCCCCCGCGCAGACAAGCTGCGGGCGCTGGAGAAGAACCCCGCCGTCGCCGTCACGATCGACTCATCCACGCCGCCTTACAAGGTCCTTCTCATCGAAGGCGATGCCACGCTCGAGCCGGTCGAGGGCATGGCGCCGGAGTACCGCCAGATCGTCGAGCGCTATCTCGGCGTGGCCGCGGAAGCCTACCTGCAGAAGCTCCTGCCGCGAGTCAAACAGCAGGTTCGCATCCGCATCTCGCCGCGCACCTGGCGAGTGTTCGACTTCGTGAAGCGCTATCCAAAGAGCCTTAGCTGAGACAAGCTACAGGAGACTGATGAGCGGCTGGCGGCTGATCGGCAACTCCCGTGCGGTGAACGCGCTGGCTTCCGCCGTCTCGTCGGGCTCGCCGGCGCGATCCTACATCTTCGCCGGGCCTGAGCGCGTCGGCAAAGCGGCCGCCGCCCTGCGTCTGGCGCAGGCGCTCAACTGCGCCGCGGACGACCCACCATGTCTGTCCTGCGAGACCTGCCGCCGCATCGGCGAGGCGAAGTTCGCCGATGTCCAGACCCTGACGGTGGAAGCAGCCACGGATGGACCAGCGCACAAAGCCATCAGCGTCGAGCAGATGCGCGACGTCGAGACGACGATCGCCCTCGCGCCGTACGAGGGGCGGAAGCGAGTCGTAATCGTCGACCCGGCCGAGGAGATGTCTGACGGCGCGCAGAACGCCTTCCTGAAGACGCTTGAGGAGCCGCCACCGCACGTCGTCTTCGTGCTCGTTACCTCCGACGCCGACCGCCTCCTCGAGACCGTCCGCTCACGCTGCCGCCGCGTCGACTTCGGCCTCGTCGCGGGGACAGAGATCGAAGCCGGCCTCATCGAGCGTGGCACCGATGCGGAGCAGGCGGCTGTGCTGGCCCGGCTGGCCGCCGGACGGCCCGGCTGGGCGCTGGAGGCGGTCGCCACGCCTGCCCTGCTCGCGAAGCGTGACGAGGCTCTGGACGCGGCGCGTTCGCTGGCCGGCATGGACATCGCCGACCGCATCGACGTCGCCGAAAAGCTGTCGGGCGCCTTCAAGCGAGACCGCGCCGCCGTCGATGAGACGCTGGCCCAGTGGCTCGGCTGGTGGCGCGATGTCGTGCTCACGCAATCCGGTGCCGGCGATACAGTCGCCAACCTCGACCGCCGCGAAGAGATCGCGGCCGACGCCGAGCGCCACGACCGCGCGCAAGTGACGGCGTTCATAGAAGCGCTGCGGGAGACACGGCAGCACCTGCGCGCAAACGTCCAGTCGCGGATCGCCCTCGATGCGCTGATGCTGCGCGTGCCGGCGAGGAG
>JADFTG010000026.1 GCA_022560365.1 Chloroflexota bacterium
GAGCGACGAACTCGTTCACCTCGAAGTCGCCGGTGGCGTGGCCACGATCACGCTCGACTCGCCGGCCAACCGCAACGCGCTCTCCCGCGCCCTGATGGGCGGCCTGGAAACGAGCCTCGATGCAGCGCTCAACGACGACCGGGCGCGGCTGATCGTCCTCACGCACACCGGCCCCGTCTTCTGCTCGGGCGCCGATCTAAAAGAGATGCGCGGCGGCGGCCCACCCGGACAGCCCGGCCCCGGCGGACTGGTGACGATCCTCAAGACCATCTGGCGCTCGCCAAAGCCGGTGATCGCCCGCATCGGCGGACCAACACGCGCCGGCGGCATCGGCCTGATCGCAGCGTGCGACCTGGCCGTCGCGGTGGAGGAGGCGACGTTCGCGTTCAGCGAAGTGCGCCTCGGCCTCATCCCGGCGATCATCTCCGTTGTCGTCCTGCCCAAGCTGGGCGTGACGAAGGGGATGGAGCTCTTCCTGACCGGCGAGACGTTCGACGCGACTGAGGCCGCTCGCCTCGGGCTCCTCAACGCCGCCGTGCCCGCGGAGCAGCTCGACGAAACGGTGGATGGCTACGTGGCGAGCGTTCTGAAGGGCGCTCCCGGGGCGCTTTCGGGCTGCAAGCGGCTGGTCCGCGAAGTCCCCGGAATGACGCTGGACGACGCGTTCGAGCAGACATCGGAGTGGACGGCGGAATACTTCGGCTCTGAAGAAGCGCTCGAGGGCATGACGGCCTTCGCGCAGAAGCGTCCGCCGCGCTGGGCCGAGGGCAAGTGATGGCCAACGAAGCGAAGCCCGTCCTGCGCGTCGCCAACTGCTCCGGCTTCTACGGGGACCGCCTTTCGGCCGCCCGCGAGATGGTCGAGGGCGGGCCGATCGACTTCCTGACAGGCGACTACCTTGCGGAGCTGACGCTGCTCATCCTCTGGAAGATGAAGCAGAAGGACAGCGAGGGCGGCTACGCACGGACGTTCCTGAAGCAGATGGAAGAGGTGCTCGGAACTTGCCTCGACAAGGGGATCAAGATCGTCACCAACGCCGGTGGGCTCAACCCGGCGGCGCTCGCCGTGCGGATGCGCGCCCTCGCCGACGGTCTCGGACTGCAGGCGAATATCGCGCACATCGAAGGCGACGACATCCTGGCGAAGCTCCCCGGCCTGCAGGCCGGCGGCGAGGAGCTGGCACACCTGGACAGCGGTCAGCCGCTCGCCGCATCGGGCATCCAGCCGATCGCGGCCAACGCTTACCTGGGCGCCTGGGGCATCGTCGAGGCGCTCAACACCGGCGCCGACGTCGTCATCTGCCCGCGCGTCACCGACGCGTCCGTCGTCGTCGGGCCGGCTGCGTGGCACTTCGGCTGGGGCCGGTCGGACTGGGACCGGCTCGCTTCTTCGGTCGTCGCGGGCCACATCCTGGAGTGCGGCGCGCAGGCCACCGGCGGCAACTACTCGTTCTTCCAGGAGGTGCCGGGACTCGAACATCCCGGCTTCCCGATCGCCGAGATGCACGACGACGGGTCGTTCATCGTGACCAAGCATGAGGGGACCGGCGGGCTGGTCTCCACCGGCACCGTCACCGCCCAGCTGCTCTACGAGATCGGGAGCGAGCGCTACCTGAACCCGGACGTCGTGGCGCGCTTCGACACGATCGAGCTGGAGCAGGAAGGGCCCGACCGCGTGCGCGTGAGTGGTGTGCGCGGCGAGCCGGCGCCCGATACGACGAAGGTCTGCATCAACTACCTCGGCGGCTTCCGCAACACGATGACGTTTGTCCTCACGGGCCTCGACATCGAGAAGAAGGCGAAGCTGGCGGAGGAGGCGCTGTTCGCTGAACTGGGCGGCAAGGAGCAGTTCGACGAAGTCGACGTGAGGCTCACCCGCTCCGACAAGGAGGACCCGGAGTCGAACGAGGAGGCCAGTGCCTACCTGCGAGTGACCGTCAAGGACAAGGATGCCCAGAAGGTCGGCCGCGCCTTTTCGGCGAAAGTCGTCGAGATGGCGCTCGCCAACTATCCGGGGTTCCACATGGCGTCCGGGCTCTCTTCGGAGAACGCGTTCGGCGTCTACTGGCCGGCGCTCGTGCCCGTTGACGCCATCGACGAAGTGGTCGTGACGCACGACGGCTCGCGGATCCCCGTCCCGCCCGTGAAGTCGGACGAAAGCGTAACGGTGGAGCCCGCCTCCACGCCGGCTGCTGCGCTGCCGACGGGGCCCACGACGCGTGTGCCGCTGGGAACGATCTTCGGCGCTCGTTCCGGAGACAAGGGCGGCAACGCCAACGTCGGCGTCTGGGCGCGGAGCGACGCAGCGTACGCCTGGCTGGCGGACTTCCTGACGGTCGAGCGGTTCAAGGAGCTGGTGAGGGAGGCGCGTGACCTTGAGGTGCTGCGCTACGAGCTGCCGAACCTGCGGGCGCTCAACTTCGTCATCGTCGGTCTCCTCGGCGAGGGCGTCTCGTCTTCGACCCGGCCCGATCCTCAGGCGAAGAGCCTGGGCGAGTACCTGCGCGCCAAGCTCGTCGACCTGCCGCAGGAACTGCTCGCCGACGCCCCAGACGCATCCTGACGCGTCGCACTTCGCCGGCGGCTCCAGTCATCTGCGATACTGGCCGGTGCAATGGCTGAGAGAACGGCAAAGCCTGCGCTCGTCTCCGACCCCGCGATGGCGGACGCCCGATGGTTCACCGACGTGCTTCAGCACGCAGGCGCGCTGAGCGACGCAGTCGTCACGGCGGTCGAGCGGACGCGGATCGGAACGGGGCAGACCGGGCTGAACGTCGCGTTTTCGCTCACCTACGATAAGCCCGCGCCCGATGCGCCCGCGACCGTAGTGGGTAAGTTCCCTTCGCAGGAGCCCCAGAGCCGTGCAGCCGCGAAAACGTTTAGCCTGTACGAACGTGAGATCGGGTTCTACGAGATCATCGCTGAGACGGTTGATATCCGCGTTCCTGTCTGCTACTTCGCCGACATTGACCTGGAAACCGGTGACTTCGTGCTGCTACTGGAGGACCTTCGCCCCGCTGTTCAGGGCGATCAGCTCGCCGGATGCAGCGTTGACGAGGCGTTGCTCGCGATGAGCGAGCTCGCGGGACTGCACGCTCCTCGCTGGGACGATCCCGCGCTGGCGGACATCGAGTGGCTGGGCCAGTCCGACGATACGCAGTCCGGCGACATGCTCCAGATGGTGTATCAAGGCCTGTGGCCGGGGTTCGTCGCGCAGTACGGGCCGTCTCTCAGCGCAGACGCGCTCGCGCTCGGCGAGACGTTTGGATGCTCAGTCGGCGATTGGGGACGCGACTGGACGCCGCCCGCCTGTGTGACACACGGCGACTACCGCCTGGACAACATGATGTTCGGCACCGAGGAGGGCGGCTACCCGCTTACGACGGTCGACTGGCAGACCGTCGGCCACGGTCCGGGCATCCGGGACGCCGCGTACTTCATCGGCGCCGGACTCACCCTGCCCGAACGCCGAGCGCACGAGATGGACTTGCTGAAGCACTATCACGATGCGCTCGTCGCTCGCGGAGTCGGCGGTTACGAATGGCAGCGGTGCCTCGACGATTACAAGCGCGCCACACTGGCGGGCGTTCTCATGACGGTTATCGCATCGCAGGCCGTCGCCTCCGACGACCGGGGGAGGGCGATGTTCGCAGCCATGGCGGAGCGCCACTTCGCCCACGCGATCGACCATCAAGCCACCGACAGACTGACCCATGCGTAGGTGCTTACGCGGCCGGCCGGCGTTCTGCGGCCGGTACGGCTCGCCAGAATGAGCGCGCCCGTGACGAAGGGAGACTAATGCTGACACGATTCGACGACTATCCGATACACCAGACGCCCGAGCCGGTGGCGCACGCCGCCTCCAGCGACCGCAACGTCTACGACCGCTACTGGTTCAACGGCTACGCTGACGACGGCGAGTTCTACTTCGCCGTGGGCATGGGGCTCTACCCCAACCGGGGGATCCTCGATTGCGGCTTCAGCATCGTCCGCGACGGCGAGCAGCACGCCTTCCACGGCTCGCGCCGCGCACCCGCGGAACCCAGCGACAGCACCGTGGGCCCCTTCCGGATCGAGGTCCTGGAACCGATGCGTAAGGCCCGCGTTACGCTTGCCCCGAACGAGACGGGGATCGAGTGTGACCTCGTCTTCACAGCCCGCACCGGCTGCTTCGAGGAGGGCCGCCAGACGCTGCGTCAGGGCACGCGCGCGATCTTCGACGTTACCCGGTTCGCCCAGTTCGGCCGCTGGCAGGGCGAGATCAGCTACGCGGGAAAGACGCTTGCTGTCGACTCGTCACGGGTCTACGGCACAAAAGACCGCTCCTGGGGCGTCCGCCCCGTCGGCGAGCCCGAAACTGGAGGCGCACCCGCGACGCGGCTGCCACAGTTCTTCTTTCTCTGGGCGCCGATTCACTGGCCGGACCGCTGCACGCACTTCGGGGTCCTGGAGGACGAGCGCGGCAACGCCTGGCACCAGGATGGCGCTATCGTCCCCGCGTACGCTTCTCCGGACGAGATCCCGGGGATCGAAGACCCGGGCGTCGAGAGGATGGCGTCCGTGTCGCACCAGATCACCTACGAAAAGGGCACCCGAAGAGCGCAGTCAGCCCGGCTCGACCTGGTCGGACCATCCGGTGAGCGTCACGTGATCGAACTAGAGCCCCTGCTTTGCTTTCGCATGAAGGGCATCGGCTACACGCACCCGGAGTGGGGGCACGGCCGCTGGAAGGGCGAGCTGGCCATCGGCGGAGAGTCGTGGAAGACGGACGAGGTCAGCCCGCTGGCCCTCGAAAACGTGCACATTCAGCAGGTCGTGCGCGCCCGGATGGACGGCCTGGAGGGCATCGGCGTCCTTGAGCAGATGTGCATCGGGCCTCACGCCAGCTCTGGCTTCGAGGAGTTCCTTGACGGGGCCAGGTGAGCGCGAACGCCAGGGCGCGGCGCGCCTCTCCTCGGTGACGATCCAGGTACGTGCGTTCCGCTGGCTGTAGACGAGACTAGTTGCCGAAGTCCCAGCCCTGGCCGGAGTGGTAGCGCTTCAGGATGTTCTTGGCGATGAGTATCTTGTGAACCTCGTCGGGCCCATCGGCCAGGCGCAGCGTCCTCGCCCCCTGATACATCGCCGCGAGTGGCAGGTCTCCCGAGACTCCGGCCGCCCCCCAGACCTGGATCGCGCGGTCCACAACGCGGTGATAGGCAGCAGGCACGAAGATCTTGATCGCCGAGATGTCGGTGCGTGGGTCGACCATGCTCTCCATCTTTTCGGCGCAGTGGATCGTCATCAGGCGCGCCGCCTGGATGTCGATGTACGACTCGGCGATGAAGCCCTGTATGAACTGCTTCGTCTCCAGCAGGCCGCCGTGTACCTCGCGCACCATTGAGCGCTCGACCATCAGATCGAACGCCCGCGACATCTGCCCGACTGAGTTCATGCAGTGGAATACGCGGCCCGCACCCAGGCGGTCCTGCGCCGCCCGGTGACCGCTCCCCGTCTGACCGAGCTGGTTGGTGACCGGCACACGCACGTCGTCGTAGATGATCTCGCAGTGGTCGCTGTCCAGACCCCAGACGGGGACGCCGCGAATCACGTTCACGCCGGGAGTGTCCTTCGGCACGATGATCTGCGTCATCTTTCCGTTCTGGTCGGCGGGGCCGTCCGGATCCTCCGTGCGGCACATGACGATGAAGAAGTCCGCGCGTTTGCCGTTCGAGGTGAACCACTTGTGGCCGTTGATCACCCAATCGTCACCGTCACGGCGCGCCGTCGTCTTGATCGAACGCGGATCGGAGCCGGGCTGGTCCGGCTCCGTCATCGAGAAGCCGGACTCCATCCGTCCCTCGATGAGGGGAATGAGCCACTTCTTCTTCTGCTCTTCCGTTCCGTACTTGAGCAGGATCGTCTGGTTACCCGAGTTCGGGGCGACGACTCCGAACAGCGCCGCTGCGCCTATGGCGTAAGCCAGCACCTCGTTCATGTACGCGTGCTCCAGGAAGCTGAGCCCGGCGCCGCCGTACTCCTCTGGCAGGTGCGGCGCCCAGAGACCGGCCTGCCTCACCTTGTCCTTGATCTGCTCTCGCCGCTCGCGTGCTTGCGCTCTGCCGCCCTCTTGCATGTCTTCGTCCGTCCGCCAGCCCCAGAGCTCGTTCTCGTGTGGGAGGATCTCCTTGTTGACGATCTGCGCCGTCAACGAGCGAATTTCATTGATCCGCTCGGACAGCGTCGGGATCGGCTGAACGTTCATCTTCATGGCAACCTCCTCGGGCACATAGCCCCCGGCAGAACCCTGGGCGCAGCGATTCGGGGCGATAGCACCATTATCCGTAGATTGCACAGACCTTGTACAGCCCAGGAGACCGCAGGAGCCGCAGCGTCACGCGGATGTCCGGCTCAGCACGACCCTCCAGGCGACCGCGGCCATCGAGATGATAATGACGCCCTCGGCGATCGCGACCGCCCTCAGGCCGACCTGGTCGGCGACCGCCCCGGCGACGACAGCGCCGATGGGAAAGAGCGCCACGAGAGTGAACATCAGGCCCATGACGCGGCCTCGCATCTCGTCCGGCAGGCGAATCAGCAGCAGCGTGTCGTAGGCCGCGAACAGCGCGCTCTGGCCCGCGCCCGCGACGACCAGAACGCTGGCCGTCAGGAGCAGCGAGTGCGATAGGCCGTAGACGATCGCCGCCACGCCCGTAGCCACGATGCCGAGGAGCATGATGAAGCCGATCTGGCGCTCCTCACCGAAGGTTGCGACCGCCATCCCGCCGATGACGGCGCCGACACCGAGGCTGGCGCTGAGAGCACCGAACGCCTCCGGGCCGAGCCCGAGCTCCTGCTCGACGAACAGCGCAAGGAGCAGGACGTACGACTGGCCGAGGATGAACGGGATCAGCATGGCAGCGGTGAGCGAGAGCAGATCGCGGTGAGCAAGGACGTAGTCAACCGCCTCACGAAGGTCCTCGCTGACGCTCTTCACGTTGGCGCGATCGATGCTGCCGAACGACGCGGCCACGCCGAGCATCATCATCAGGCCGAGCACGAAGGCGCCTGTCGTAACGAAGTACGCGCCGGCGACTCCCACGACCGCGATCAGCACACCTCCGGCAGCGGGCCCCGCCACGCTGGGCAGGCTGTGAGCAGTCTGGTTGAGGGAGATCGCGTTCATCATGTGCGCCGGCGGCACGAGCCGGGCGGTCATCGCCTGACCGGTGGGAATCCGCAATGCGAACAGCAGGCCGCCGAACGCGGAGGCAACCAGCACGTGCCAGATCTCGACGGCGTCCGTCGCGACCAGCACGCCAACGATCACCACCGCGACGAGTGCCACCGAATCGCCAGCGATCAAGAGGTTGCGCCGGTTGCGGCGGTCCGCGAGTATGCCGGCCGGAATCGAGCCCAGCGCGAACGTGACGCCAAATACGCCTTCCACCGCGCCGAGGACGAGCGCTGAGTCCGTGAGCTGCACGGTGAGCCAGCCGCGGGCTGTGAACTGCACCATCATGCCGATGGCGAATACGAGGTTGCTCATCCAGAACAGCCGGAACTGGGGGTGCCTGAGCGAGACTACGGACCGCTGGAACCACGGCAGCGCTCCGACGGGGGCGGTTTCGTCCGTCGCTTCGGGCAGGGTCTCGGGCTGTTTCACCGCCGGTCGCGCTACTCGGGTGGAACGCCCTGGAAAGTGTCGAGCATCCCCACCATCCGCGCCCTGACCGCCTCCCGGATGGCGGGTACGCCCTTCGGCAGCCCACCGTAGATCGCACCCGTGACAGGCTTGTCGGTCTTCGGGTTCCCAGCGTACTCGACAGCCGCGGCGAGATCGGTGGCGAACTCCTCGACGACGCCCTCCTGCGTCTGCGGCCGCGTGACGCACATGTGGATGGCGTTGGGGTGCTGCTGGCCGTTGAACCGCCAGCCGCGCTCTCGCATGAAGTCGTTCACGTGGTAGATGTCGAACTCGTCGGACGTGAACGAGAAGCAGAACGTCGGCTCGCCCATGATCCGCAGCTCAGGGTGGCGGCGCACGGCGTCCTGCATCGCGAACGAAGTCTCGAAGATGCGTTTGGCGTACTTGAGATAGCCCTCGCGGCCGAGGCTGACCATCGATGCCCACGTCGCCGCGAGCAGGCCGCCCGACCGGCTTCCGGCGATGCCGGGCGAGATGTATTTGCCGCCCGACCAGTCCTGCAGCATGAAGTACAACCCCTCACGCAACGACTTGTCGCGGAAGGCAAGGACCGATGCGCCCTTGGGTCCGTAGCCGTACTTGTGAGTGTCTGCCGAGATGCTCGTCACGCCGGGCAGCCGGAAGTCGAACACGGGGATGTCGTATCCAAGCTCCTGCCCCCACGGCAGGATGAAGCCGCCGAGGCAGCCGTCGACGTGCAGGCCAATCTTGTGCTCAAGCGCAAGCTCCGAAAGCTTGTCGATCGGGTCGATCGTGCCGTAGCCGTAGTTGCAGGCCGAGCCGATCAGCGCGATCGTGCGCGGCGTGATGTGGTCTCGCACGAAGTCAACGTCGACCAGCGTCGTCTCCGGGTCGATCGGCGCCTGCACGACTTCGATGCCAAACAGGTGCGCGCCCTTGTGGAAGGCGGCGTGCGCCGTCTCCGGAAGGATGATCTGCGGCTGCGTGATGTCGCGCTCTTCGCGAAACTTCTCGCGGTAAGCGAGGAGCGCGTGCAGGATGCTATCGGTACCGCCGGAGGTCACAGTCCCGCAAGGAGACGCGTCGGACGCCGCTTCGGCGTGCAGCATATCGAGCGTCATGGCGATGATCTCGCCCTCGAAGCGTGTCTCGCTCGGGCACATGTCCCGTTGCAGCGCGTTTACGTGCGAGTAAAGCCCGAAGGCCTCCTTCATGAAGCCGTAGTGCTCCATGTCGCCGCAGTACATCGTCCCGGAGCACTTTCCCGTCTGCCAGAACGCATCCTCCTCGTGCGCGATCTCCCGTAGCTCGGCCAGGATCTCTTCGCGCGGCCGTCCCTTCTCCGGCATGCGCCTGTTCACGCCGTACTGTTCCGCGTAGGGGTAGGGTCCTTTAGCCACCGGGCACCTCCATACGTCTCATCATCCGTTGAGCGAGTCGAATATCGGCCTGTTGCGATCAAAGGCTGCGAGGAACTGTTCGAACAGCCCGTCGTAGATAGCGGTTCGTTCCGGTTGCGGCTCGTAGGTGCGCCTGACGTGGCTGATCCTGGGGAAGTCGGCCATCTCCAGCAGACCCAACCGCTCGAACCCCAGGAACGCCGTCGTCCGGGTGATGCAGTGACGAGGGTCCTCCAGCTGGAGGAGCGGCCGGCCCATTACGTCGGCGAGTATCTGCGACCATTCGTCGGAGAGCGCGCCGCCACCGGAGAGGTAGATCTGCTCGAACTCCTTCCCGGAGAACTGCTCGACAGATGGCAGCAGCCAGCGCAGGTTGTAGGCCACGCCCTCCAGGATCGAACGGATCATGTGTGCGCGCGTCGTGCTGAGCGAGATGTTAAGAAAGCCGCCGCGAGCGTTCTCGTTCGAAGACGGCGCGTGGGAACCGGTGAGCCAGGGTAAAAACAGCAGGCTGCCGCTGCCCGGCGGCACATCCCGAACGAGGTCGTCGACGTGGCCGAACATGTCCTCGGTCGTGTGGTCGGCGAGAGCGTCGGACGCAAACGTGACGTTGGTCAGGAAGTGGTCCAGCGCCTTCGCC
>JADFTG010000295.1 GCA_022560365.1 Chloroflexota bacterium
AAAGGCGATGGCGCATTCGACCGCTCTGGTCACCGAGCCGAACGAGGCCATGAACCCGTCGCCCATCGTCTTCACTTCGGTGCCGCCGTTTGCCTTCAGAACGTCGCGGGTGATGCGCTCGTGCTCGCGCAGGACGTCGCGGCCCGCCTCGTCACCCAGCCGCGACATCATCGCGGTGTGGCCGACGATGTCGGTGAAGAGCACCGTGCGGAAGCTGGACGGCTCGCCGGCCTTCCGCGGCGCAGCGTCCGGCTGGATTAGCTGGTCGACGGCGTCGGCCATCGTCTCCCAGACGCCGGCCTCTGAGGCGGTCAGTGCATGGTTGCTGCCCTCGAGGGGAACGAACCGCGCGCCGCTAATCCTGCTGGCGATCGCCCGCCCTTCTTCAAACGGTACGATCGCGTCGCCGCGCTGGTGCAGTACTACGGTCGGCACCTTGACTTCTTTCAGTCGCTCGAACAGCTCTGGCTCCGCATCTGTGATCGCAAACAGTGCGGCGGCTGTTTCCGCGTCGGCGGACACGCGCTGGAGTTCGTTGAAGGCGGCAATATCCGCGGCGGTTGCGTTGTCCGGCATGAAGAGGCTGGTAAAGAACTGTCTGTGCGCAGGCAAGTCACTGCCCCATCCCTGCTTGATCAGGCTCAACTGCGTCCGCGCCTGTTCCGGGTCCCTGAACGTTCGCGCAAACGCTCCGTAGAGCGCCAGGTGAGACACGCGGTCCGGATTCTCCAGCGCGTACCTGATCGCGACCGCGCCCCCCTGCGAAAACCCGAACAGCGCCACCCGCTCGAACCCGGTCGCGTCAATGACCGCGTCCAGGTCGTCCAGGAACCCCTGGCGAGTGAAGCTCTCGATGTTTCGGTCCGAGAGGCCCGTGCCGCGGCCGTCGTATAACACCGTCGTGTAGCGCTCGCCGAAAGTCTCACGGTATCCACGCCAGTGCGGCACCTTGGGCTCATATTCCAGGTGCGTGAACCAGCCCAGCACCCTGATCAGCGGCAGCCCCTCGCCGACCACTGAGTAGGCGATCTGGACGCCGTCTTCCGTCGTGCAGTAGCGAACGTCGACTGTCATCGCGCGCATCATACCAGTGGCCAGACGAGATGAGTAGCGAGCGTCACCCACTGACATGGCGTCGTCAGGGGCGCTGCTACAATTGACTTTGCTATGACCGTTGACCGCGACGTCACCGTCACGCCCGCCGAAAAGCCGTTCGTGCTCAGCTCCGACTTCCAGATGACCGGCGACCAACCGGCCGCCGTCGAGGCGCTGGAGTCCGGCCTGCGCGACGGCAAGAAGCACCAGACGTTGCTCGGCGTCACCGGCTCCGGCAAGACGTTCACGATGGCCAACATCATCGCCCGCTACAGCCGCCCGACGCTCGTCATCTCGCCCAACAAGACGCTTGCGGCGCAGCTCTACTCCGAGTTCCGCGACTTCTTCCCCGAGAGCGCCGTCGAGTACTTCGTCTCCTACTACGACTACTACCAGCCGGAAGCCTACATCCCCCGTACCGACACCTACATCGCCAAAGACGCCGACATCAACGAGGAGATCGACAAGCTCCGTCACGCCGCCACCCGCGCGCTCTTCGAGCGGCGAGACGTCGTCATCGTCGCCTCCGTCTCCTGCATCTACGGTCTCGGCGAGCCCAGCGAGTACTACAACTTCGTGCTCAAGTTCCGCGTCGGCGAGACCAGCAACCGCCAGCGCGCCCTGCGCCGCCTCGTCGACATGCAGTACGAGCGCAACGACCAGAACCTCGTCCGCGGCCGCTTCCGCCTGCGCGGCGATAGCCTCACCGTCTTGCCGGCCTACGAGGAGCTGGCCGTGCGCATCGACTACTTCGGCGACGAAGTCGAACGCATCCTCCAGCTCGACCCGCTCACCGGCGAGGTGCTCGCCGAAATGGACGCCGTCGACATCTACCCCGCCAAGCACTTCGTCACCTCGCAGGACAAGATGGACGCCGCGATCGTGGACATCGAGGCCGAGCTCGCGGAGCGCCACCAGTGGCTCCTCGATAAGGGCCAGCTCATCGAGGCCCAGCGCATCGTCGAGCGCACCCGCTACGACATCGAGTGCCTGCGCGAGCAGGGGTACTGCTCCGGCATCGAGAACTACTCCCGTCACCTCTCTCGCCGCGAGGCCGGCAGCGTTCCCTGGACGCTGATGGACTACTTCCCGGACGACTTTCTCCTCTTCGTCGACGAGTCGCACCAGACGATTCCGCAGGTTCGCGGGATGTACCACGGCGACATTCGTCGCAAGCAGACGCTCGTCGACTACGGCTTCCGCCTGCCGTCCGCGATCGACAACCGGCCCCTCAGCTTCCACGAGTTCCTCTCACACCTCAACCAGACGATCTACGTCTCGGCCACGCCCGGCCCGTGGGAGGCCGAGA
>JADFTG010000296.1 GCA_022560365.1 Chloroflexota bacterium
GCGGCAGGAAGCCGTCGACGCGCTCGTCAACATGCTCGATGACGCCGACGCCGCCGGCCACGACATCCGGGCGCGTTCGGCCTACCGCTCGTACGCCACGCAGGAGTCCACATTCAACTACTGGGTCGGCGTCCTGGGCTACGACGAGGCCGTCCGGGTCAGCGCAATGCCCGGCCACAGCGAACACCAGCTGGGCACAACGGCCGACCTCACGTCACCGCAAGTCGGCTGGGACCTCCTGGAATCGTTCGGCCAGACGGCAGCGGGCCAGTGGCTCGCCGCCAACGCCCATGACTACGGCTTCGCGCTCAGCTATCCCGCCGGCGCCGAGGCTACCACCGGCTACTCTTACGAGCCCTGGCACTTCCGCTACATCGGCATCGCCGAGGCGCAGGCGTGGCAGGACAGCGGCCTGACGCTGAACCAGTACCTGCTGCAGTAGCGCCTACTCGGCGATGCCCGGGAACGACACCTGCAGCCCCTCGATCACGAACTGCACCGCGATCGCCACCAGGATGATCCCCACGAGCCGCGTCAACAGCCGCATCGTCGACTCGCCGAGCAGGCCAAACACCCGCTCCGCCGCCACGTACGCGCCGAACGACACACAGAGCACCAGAACGATCGCCGCGATCGTCTCGTCACGGCCCACGGACTGCGAAAACGAAGTCGCCGACGCCAGCGCGCCGGGCCCCGCCATCAGCGGCGTCGCCATCGGCACCAGCGCAACGTCGATCGGCTTGGGCGCCTCTTCCACAGCCGGTTCGAAGAAGCGGCCCTGCGTCACCATGCGGTAGGCCGGTATCAGGAGCAGCGCGCCGGCGGCGATGCGGAACGCCGCGTCCGAGATATTGAGGAACTCCAGGACTTCCTGCCCGCCCAGCGCGAACGCCACGAGCATCGTCCCCGCTGCCAGGACCGCGATCGCGGCCACCTCCACCCGCTGCCGCGGCGTCATACCGCTGCTCATCAGGTTGAACACCACCAGGTTCCCCACCGGGTCGATGATCACGAAGAAGGCGACGAACGTGCGGGTCAGGTCTTCGACCATGCGGTCATTCTAGAGGCTGGCAGGCGACGGTAACAGCGCCGCTGCTAACCCTTCGTCTTCGTCTCCCCCCAGCCGTCCCAGTACGTCACCTTCTCCACCGGCAGCCGCGGCCCCGCACCAAACTTGCCCTTCGGCCAGCCCATCGGGATCAGGCACATCGTCTCGACGCCCTCGGGCACGCCCAGCAACTCCTTCACTTCCGCCTCGTGCGCTTTGTGCAGAGTCGTCAGCGTCGTCCCCAACCCCTCCGCCCGCGCCGCCAGCATCAGATTCTGCACCGCCGGAAAGATCGACGACCCCATCCCCGAGACCGCTGCCACGCCGCTGGCCCTCACCGTCGGGATGATGAACACCGGCGCCTCCGCCAGATGGTTCGCCAGGTGGTCCGCCGAACGCAGCGTTCTCGCCTGATCGCCCTCGGCCTGCAGCGCCCCCTGTGCAGCGCCGTACATCTTGTTCCAGCCATCCAGGTACCACTCGCCGATCTTGCGCTTCTTCTCCGGATCCGTCACGACGATGAAGTTCCACGGCTGCCGGTTGCCGCCGCTCGGCGCCCGGATCGCCGCGTCCAGCACCTTCCAGATCAGCTCCTCGGGCACCGGGTCCGTCTTCAGCCGCCGCATCGCCCGCAGCGAGTACATCGCCTCGTGTAGCTCCATCTCTTCCTCCCTCTCCTCGAACAGCGTCAGCCTAGCACGGCCAGTCGTCAGCGCTCGACCATCACGTCGCCGACCTCCACATCCGCCCGCGGCGGCGGCTCAAAGCCTTCCTCAGGATGACCGAGGAGCACCAGGAACGCCGGCTCCCACCCGTCCGGCAGTTCAAGCGCCTCACGCACGGCCGGGGCGCAGAACAGCGGCGCGCCCTTGAGATAGCCCACGAGGCCGCGCTCCACCGCCGCCAGCAGCATGTTCTGTAGCGCCGCGCCCAGGCTCTGCACGAACATATCGCGCTCCGCCGACCGCCGCCCCTCATCCGCCTGCTCCTTCGCCTCCGCCCGCTCCTGTATGGAAATGCCCGTGGCCGCCAAATTCACCGCTTGATTGGCGTTCACCGGCTCATCGGTTATCAGGTCGGCAGCAAGACCCCCCGCAGCAGCACCGAAAAGGATACCAGGCGGGCTACCCTCCGTGGCGACTCCGCCAACAACGGCCCCTCCAATGGTCAAAACTGTGCGCAAGCGGTTGGCTTTCCGTTGCCGCGCTCGCTCCTCGATCTGCATCTCCAGCATTACTCGTTGGAGATTGACCTGGGCCTCTTGCTCGCGCGCCCGGAGTATTCCCGAGATGTCAACTTGTACGTGAGACATTAGAATTTAAAAATGTCCTTGAAGTCATCGAGCAATCCC
>JADFTG010000297.1 GCA_022560365.1 Chloroflexota bacterium
ACCGCCGCCGCCACGTCCGCCGCGGTCACGTCCGCCGCCACCACGTCCGCCACCGCCACCGTAGCCGCCGCCACCGCCGCGTCCGCCGCGATCACGTCCGCCGCCGCCGCCACGTCCGCCGAAGCCACCGCCGCGCGACGCTTCCTGCGCTGCACGTGACGCCTCCAGCGCTTCGTCGAGCGTCATTTCTTCCGCAATAGCGCGCCGGGAGAGGTTCACGCGGCCCATCGAGTCGATCTCGATGACCATGACCTCAACTTCGTCGCCGATGTTGAGAACGTCATCCACCCGCCGGGGTGGGTCGGCGTCGATGTCTTCGAGGCGCACGAGGCCGTCCTTGCCTGGCGTGATCTCAACGAAGGCGCCGAAGCCCGTCGTGCGGGTGACGGTGCCGGTGTAGACTTCGCCGAGCTCGACGTCCTTGGTCAGGCCTTCAATGATGCTGATCGCCTTCTGGGCCATCTCTTCGTTCGGCGAGCCGATGAAGACGGTGCCGTCGTCCTCGATGTCGACGCTGCACTTCGTCTCTTCGATGATCGAGCGGATGACGCGGCCGCCGGGGCCGATTACGGTGCCGATCTTGTCCTGCGGCACGCTGATGCGGTACATGCGCGGCGCGAACGGCGAAAGGTCCTTGCGCGGCTCCGGGATGGCCTCCTTGATCTTGTCCAGGATGAAGAGGCGCGCCTCGCGGGCGCGGGCCAGCGCCTGTTCCAGGATCTCGTTCGTGATGCCCTGGATCTTGATGTCCATTTGCAGGGCGGTGATGCCCTCCGCGGTGCCGGCGACCTTGAAGTCCATGTCGCCGTAGTGATCTTCCATGCCGGCGATGTCCGTGAGCACCTGGAAGCTGTCGTCGCCCTTGATCAGGCCCATCGCGATTCCGGCGACGGGCGTCTTGATCGGTACGCCGGCGTCCATGAGGGCCAGGGTGCTGCCGCAAGTGCTCGCCATCGATGAGCTACCGTTGCTAGAGAGTATCTCGGAGACGAGGCGGATCGTGTAGGGGAACGCTTCCTCGTCGGGGATCACCGGCAGGAGCGCGCGCTCCGCGAGCGCGCCGTGCCCGATGTCTCGGCGGCTGGGGCCGCGCATGAAGCGCGCTTCGCCGACTGAATAGGGTGGGAAGTTGTAGTGGTGGAGGTAGCGCTTCGAATCCTCCGGCTCGATGCCGTCGATCCGCTGTTGCTCGCCCATCGAGCCGAGCGTCAGGATCGTTAGCGCTTGTGTCTCGCCGCGAGTGAAGAGGCCGGAGCCGTGTGTTCGGGGCAGCAGTCCAACCTCGATGCTGATCTCTCGGATCTCGTCAGGCTTGCGGCCGTCGGGGCGCTTGCCGTCATCGAGGATGCTGCTGCGGATGACGCCCTTGGTGTAGTCTTCCACCGCGGCCTTGATGTCGTCCTCCTCGAACTTTTCGCCCAGCGCTTCAATCGTCTCGTTGCGCACGGCGTCCATCAGGCCGGCGCGTTCGTCCTTGGCGGCGGCGAAGATGTCCCAGTCGCGGGTGGCCGCGAACTCGTTGACCGCTGTCTTCACGTCCTCTGGCAGCTCTGCGACCTCGAAGGCGCGCTTTTCCTTGCCGACCTTGGCCACCATCTCCTCCTGGAGGGCGATGATCTCGGCGTTGGTTTCCTGGGCCAGCTTCATCGCCTCGAGCAGAACCTCTTCAGAGACTTCTTTGGCGCCGGCCTCGACCATGACGATCGCGTCCTTGGTGCTGGCGACGACGATGTCGAGGACGCTCTCATCGCGCTGCTCGTATGTGGGATTGGTGATGTACTCGCCGTCGATCTGGCCGATGCGCGTGCTGGCGATGGGCCCCCCGAACGGGATATCGGAGATGCTGAGTGCCGCTGAGGCACCGATGATCGCCATGAAGTCGGGGTCGTTCTCCTGGTCGGCGGAGAGTGTGGTGATCACGACCTGCACGTCGTTGCGCATGCCCTTGGGGAAGCACGGGCGCAGGGGACGGTCCGTGAGGCGGGCTGCGAGCGTCGCCTCCGTGGTGGGCCGGCCCTCACGGCGGAAGAAGCTCCCGGGGATGCGGCCCGCGGCGTACATCCGCTCCTCGACGTCCACCGTCAGGGGAAAGAAGTCGAGGTGCTCCTTGGGGTTCTTGCTCGCGGTCGTGGTCGACAGGAGCATCGTCTCACCGTCCAGGTAGGCGCTGATCAGTTGTTCTTGTTCTTCTTGTTGTTCTTGGCGGTCCATCGGTTGTTTCCTGGACCATGGTGTTGTACAGCCGGTCCTCTTTCACCGCTTGTCCGGAGTATGAGACGCGAAAGTCCGAGGAAAAGTTCCCCACAAAAACCCCACCACAGGGCGGAAGGCCCCCACAGGCCCTCCCTCCTATCATCGCGTCCTGCCGCAAAGATGTCAAACCATTGGTTCATTAG
>JADFTG010000298.1 GCA_022560365.1 Chloroflexota bacterium
CGTAGCCGAGGCCGAGCGGGCGGTAATCGTGGCTGTTCTTCGCGACGCGTTTGGTCGGGTAGGCGGAGTGATCCACGAGGATCTCCTGCGCCGTGAAGACCACGCGGATCGCGTGACGGTACGCCTCGACGTCGAACTCACCGTCCTCGGAGAGGTACTTCACGAGGTTGATCGACGCGAGGTTGCAGGCGCTGTCGTCGAGGAACATGTACTCCGAGCACGGGTTCGACGCGTTGATGCGCGCCGTGTTCGGGCAGGTGTGCCAGTCGTTGATCGTCGTGTCGTACTGCATGCCCGGGTCGGCGCACTCCCAGGCCGCCTGCGCGATCTTGCGCATCAGCCCGCGCGCCTTCATCTCTTCGGCGACGCCTTCCGTGTGCACGTAGCGTGTCTGCCACTTGCCGTCGTCCCGAACCGCCTGCATGAACTCGTCGGTCACGCGCACGGAGTTGTTCGCGTTCTGGAACTGGATGCTGATCCAGGCGTCGCCGTCCAGCGACATGTCGTAGCCGGCCTCGCCCAGGGCGTAGGCCTTCTTCTCTTCCTTCGCCTTCGATTCCACGAACTCGACGATGTCCGGGTGATCCGCGTTGAGCACGACCATCTTCGCCGCTCGCCGCGTCTTGCCGCCGGACTTGATCGTGCCGGCGACGGAGTCCGCCCCGCGCATGAACGAGACCGGCCCCGAGGCCAGTCCGCCCGCGGTCACGTGCTCGCTCGAGCTGCGCAGCGTCGAGAGGTTGATCCCGGAGCCGGAGCCGCCCTTGAAGATCCTGCCCTCGGTCCGGTACCAGTCGAGGATCGAGTCGATCGAGTCCTCGATCGAGAGGATGAAGCAGGCCGAGCACTGCGGCTTCTCCTCGACGCCGACGTTGAACCAGACCGGCGAGTTGAAGCAGAGGTACTGGTTCACCAGTGCGTACTTCAGCTCGGCGTGGAACGTCTCGCGCTCGTCTTCGGAGGCGAAGTAGCCGTCGTTCCAGCCCCAGCCGGTGATCGCGTCGATCACGCGGGAGATCAGCTGCTTGACGGAGTTCTCGCGCACCATGCCATCGGTTGGCGCGAGCGGCCCGCGGAAGTACTTCGAGGCGACGACGTTCGTCGCGTTCTGCGTCCACGTCTCGGGGAACTCGATCTCGTGTTGCTCGAAGACGGGCTTACCGTCCTGGCCCTCGATGATGGCGGAGCGGATCTCCCAGGCGATCTCGTCGTACGGGTCAGTCTCCGGCTTCGTAAAGTAGCGCGTGACCGGCAGGCTGGCCTCAGCGTTTCGTACGGTATGCGTCGTCGGCTTATCAGGCGCGATGGTATTCGCTAGCAGAAATTGTTCGAGATCGCTCTGGTCGTTCGTCCACTGCGCCCGGCTGTAATCAAACTCCACTGGATCGGGCCCCTTTCGTTGATGGTCTGTCGTGGATCGCTATATATGTACTCGCGTAGGCATACCAGAGGTATGCCTGGCGGGCGCGCGTTACGCCTTGTGCTTTGTTCGGTCAGCGAGCTTCCAGGATTGCCCTTTCTTCGGTGTGGGGGGCGCGGGTTCGCCTCGCACGATGGTGGATTCGCGACCGAGATCGGCGCCCCTTGCTCCTCGGAGTCCGTACTGTCCGGAGGTTCCCGCTCTTTGGCCTGGTCGTAACAGAGGTTTCTTTGCCATTTCAAGTCTCCTGTCGGTGCGGACACGTAGTGTCCACAGCCTCTAGCCCCTGATCTCCTGGATTCTCACAACTCGCGACTTCGGCACGTCGAAGACCGGCGTGTCATCCGCGCCCGCCGCCGACCGGTAGAGCACCACCTTGTCGGTGTCCACCCGCCAGCCGTCGGCGTACACTTCTTCCGTGCGCGCCACCTCGCTATTGACGTTCTCGGTCGCCCGGTACATCACGCGGTATCGCTTCATCGCTGTGCCTCCTGCTCAGCCGCGCGGCGGAAACGGGTCGTCGCCGTACGTGTACTCGGTCTGAATCCTGCCGTTCTGCTTCTTAATCACCAACTGGCCACGCTCTTGCGCCTTCGCGAGCTCACGACCGCGACTGACCGCATCTTCCTTCCTGTCAAACGTGCCCGTCGCGCGCGAGCCACCGCGCTTCTTTAGGCTCCATCGGTCGCCGTCGGGACCCACGGTGTAGGTCACTCTCTTTGCCATCTCACCCTCCTCTGATCTTCTTCTCACGTTGTTCGGAATCCTGTCCTTCCGGGAACGCCACCACCTGGTTCGCTTCGCCGCGCTTGCGGCGACGGCGGCGCTTCTTCGCCGGCGCCGCCGCTGCCGGCGCCACCTCCGGCAGCATCGCCATCTGGTCTGGCGGCACGTCCGGCCGGCTCCAGCCGGCCTTGAGCGCCGCCAGCTCCGCCGCCAGCTCGTCCACGTCCGCGAACGCCCGGT
>JADFTG010000299.1 GCA_022560365.1 Chloroflexota bacterium
AGGAAATCTCGGGCTCAGCGGCCGTGTGTGATTCGTGCGGTACGGTCACCCATCCAAGAACCTTCCGGCGAAGGCATTCCGCAAACTGTAGCTCGTGCGGGAGAACACTCTGCAGGCAGTGCGTGGAGAAGACTCGGCTACCTTGGCCGCTGACTAGGCGCTACTGTTCCTCTTGCGCCTGATTGCCGCAGCCCGACAGCCGATAAACGCCCCGCTCTAGTGGTTGCCTCCGCAGATACGGCGCTCTAGTCTTCACACCGTAATGCGTACGAGTCGGAAGGTGATCGCCGTTGTTGGTGCTACGGCGACGGGGAAGACGGCGCTGGCGATCGAGATAGCGCGGCGGCTGGGCGGGGAGTTCGAGGCGGTGAACGCGGACTCGCGGCAGGTGTACCGCTACCTGGACATCGGGACGGCCAAGCCGACCGCGGCGGAGCGCGCGGCGCTGCCCCACCGGCTGATCGACGTCGTGGAACCCGACGATACGTTCAGCCTCGGCCTCTGGCTGGAGCTGGCGAAGGAGGCGCTGGAAGAAGTGTGGGAGCAGGGACGCGTGCCGGTCGTCGTTGGCGGGACGGGGCAGTACGTGTGGGCGCTGCTGGAAGGCTGGCGGGTGCCGCGAGTGCCGCCGCAAGAGGCGCTACGACGTGAGATGGAGGCGCGTCCGCCGGAGGAGTTGCTGGCGGAGCTGCGCCGCATCGACCCGGAGTCGCAGGAGTTCATCCAGCCGAACAACGTGCGGCGGGTGATCCGAGCGCTGGAGGTGTATCACACGACGGGCAAGCCGCTATCGCACTGGCGGACAAAGGACGCGCCACGCTTCGAGTCGCTGGTGATCGGGTTGAGGATGGCGCGCGAGGCGCTGTACGAGCGGATCGACGCGCGCGTGGAGGCGATGATGGCAAGCGGCTTCGCGGAAGAGGTGCAGGGGCTGGTGAACCGAGGCTACGGGTGCGAACTGCCGTCGATGTCGGGCATCGGTTACGGGGAGTTGTGCGCTCACCTGCGCGGCGAGACGTCGCTCGATGAGGCGGTGGCGCGGACGAAGACGGGGACGCAACGTTTGTCGCGACACCAGAACACGTGGTTCAAGGCAGGCGACGAGCGGATCCGGTGGATCGAGGCGGACGAGGGCGCGAGCGAGACGGCAGCGGAGATCGCGGCCGAGTGGTTGGGGCGCGAGCGAGGCGACAAGTGACAGGGGACAGGGGGTTAGCTGTCAACGGATTCCTTGAACGGATAAACGGATGGTAGGATCGCGGCGCGAATCCGTTTATCCAATCCCTATCTGTTGCCAGCAAGCGCCGGCGTTGAAGAGGACAAGGGACAGGGGGCTAGCGGCCAGACGGCGGCCGAGACGGTCGATGAGGTCATGTCACGACTGGACGACGAGGGCTTGGTAGAATCGGAAGCCTCATGAAGTTCACGAAGATGCACGGCGCGGGGAACGACTTCCTGATCGCCGAATCGGCCGGCGAAGAGCGCGACTGGGAGCGCATCGCCGAAGCGATCTGCCAGCGCAACCTGGGCGTCGGCGCGGACGGGTTGATGCTGATCCTGCCCTCGGAGCAGGCCGATTTCCGGATGCGGCTGTTCAACGCGGACGGTTCGGAGGCTGAGGTGAGCGGGAACGGCGTGCGCTGCCTGGTGAAGTACGCTGTGGAGCGCATGGACGTGACGCCGAAAGACGGTCGCGTGACGATCGAGGCGATGCACGACGTGCTGGAGGCGGAGGTGACGCTGGAAGACGGCGTCGTTACGCGATCGCGGCTGTCGATGGGCCCGCCGCACTTCGCGCCAGCGGACGTGCCGGTGCGGACGGAGATGAGCGCGCCGGTGCTGGATATGGAGATCGAGGCCGAAGGCGAGGTGATCCCGGTGAGCTGCGTGTCGATGGGTAACCCGCACGCGGTGTATTTCATCGAGACGGACGTGGACGAGTACCCGCTGGAGCGCACGGGGCCGAAGGTGGAGCATCACGAGGCGTTCCCGGCGCGGGTGAACTTTGGCGTGGCGCGGGTGCTGGCGCGAGACGCGATGGACGTGCGGGTGTGGGAGCGCGGCGCGGGGGAGACGCTGGCCTGCGGCAGCGGCTGCTGCGCGGCGATGGTGCTGGCGCACGTGAAGGGGCTGGTGGACGGCCGGGTGGAGATAAGGCAGCCGGGCGGGTCGCTGACGGTGGAGTGGGACGGCGAGGGCGATGTGTACCTGACGGGCCCGGCGGAATTCGTCTTTAGTGGAGAGTGGACGTCTTTAGTGGACAGTGGTTAGTGACAGTGGATAGCGCGCAGCGGGAGGTGCTAATCCAGACGTATGCGGACGGGCCGGCGAAACTACAAGCGGCCGTGGACGAGGCTCCTGAGTCGATGCGGAAGTGGCGGCCG
>JADFTG010000300.1 GCA_022560365.1 Chloroflexota bacterium
CCGCCGAGGCCGACGACAGTGGCCGCGACCGAGGCTGATACGGCCTCGACCTTACCGTGTCCGTACGGGTGGCCCTCATCCGCCGGCTGTGCGGCGATGCGCAAGCTGACGAACGCTGCGGCGCCACCCGCCAGGTCGGTTCCGCTGTCCACCGCGTCGGAAAGCACCGCGATGCTGTCGCTGATGATGCCGACGGTGAGCTTGAGCGCCAGCAGGCAGACCGTGACGAAGAGCGATACGGCGGCGATCCGCCGCGACGTCAGGGCAACGGCTGAGTGAGCTTCGGCGTGTGAGTGGCCGCCCTGGCTACCGGGATTTCCGAGAGATGGCATTGCCGGCGGCCCGGGCTATCGCTTCCGGCGTCAGTTCAAAGTGCTCTAGCAACTGCTTCCACGTGCCGCTCGTGCCGTATCCTTCCATGCCGATGAACTCGACCGGCGTCGGCTGCTCCGCGGCCAGCGCTTGGGAGACGAGACCGCCCAGGCCGCCCTGTATGAAGTGGTCTTCTGCGGTCACGATCGCGCCCGTCTCGCGCGCCGCCGCCAGCAGCGCCTCGCGGTCGAACGGGCGCAGCGACGAGGCGTTCAGCACTCGCGCCTCGACGCCCTGACCGGCCAGCGTCTCTGCCGCGTCGAGAGCGGCCTTCACCAGCTCGCCGCAGGCGATCAGCGTCACGTCCTTGCCGTCTCGCATCAGCGGCCACTTGCCCAGCTCGAAGCGGTGCGAATCGTCGAAGAGGATCGGCGTCTTCGGCCGCATCGAGCGGATGTAGAACGGGCCCTCCGTGCGCGCGGCGACCTCGATCATCTGCTCGCACTCCACGGCGTCGGCCGGGAAGAGGACGGTGAACGTGGGCATCGACAGCATCAGCGTCAGGTCTTCCAGCGCTTCGGCGGAGGCGCCGTCTTCGCCTGTCACGACGCCGGCGTGGCTCGCGAACAGCTTGACGTTGGTCCGCGGCTGCGCGACCGCCATCCGCAGCTGGTCGAAGCAATGGCCGGGTGTGAAGACGGCGAAGCTGGAGCAGAACGCCACCTTGCCGCACGAGGCCAGACCGGCCGCGACGCCGATCATGTTCTGCTCGGCCACGCCGATCGGGAAGAAGCGATCGGGGAACTCGCGCCCGAACTTCACCGCTGACGTCGAATAGCCGAGATCGGCGTCCACGCAGACGATGTCGAGCCCCTCACGTGCGAGTCTCGCCAGCGTCGGGCCCAGGACCTCGCGTGTCGCCTTATCGGCTGCTGTCTGCACCATCGGTTACTCCTTGAACCCCAGTTCCTGCAGCGCCTGTGCCAGCTGCTCGTCGCTGGGCGCCTTGCCGTGGAAGTCCGGGTTGTTCTCCATGAAGCTGACGCCCTTGCCCTTGGTCGTTTCGCAGATGATCGCGGTCGGCTGCTCGTCGTCCTCTCGGGCGTCTTGCAGGGCGGTGGTGATCGCGTCGAAGTCGTGGCCCTTGATGCGCTTCGTGTCCCAGCCGAAGGCGCGCCACTTATCCTCGAACGGCTCCAGGTTCATGATGTTCGCCGTGTGGTTGTCTTCCATCACCCAGCCGCCGGGCTCGTCGGGAGACTGGCCGTCTTCGTCGTAGCGTTGGTAGTCGGAGTAGCCGTCGTTCTGAATGTGGTTGCGGTCGATGATCGCCGTCAGGTTTGCCGTGTTGTAGTGGCCGGCCGCCATCGCCGCTTCCCACGTCTGGCCCTCCTGGTTGTCGCCGTCGGAGAGCAGACAGTACACGCGGTAGTCGCGCCCGTCCAGCCGCGCTGCCAGCGCCGCGCCCAGCGAAAACGACAGGCCCATGCCCAGCGCGCCCGCGGACATCTCGACTCCCGGCGGTTTGCCCATCACCGTGTGGCCCTGTAGCTTCGTGCCCAGCTGGCGGAACGTAAGCAGGTCGTCCGGGTCGATGTAGCCGGCCTCGGCCAGCACGCTGTACATCAAGGGCGTCGCGTGGCCTTTGCTCAAGATGAAGCGGTCGCGGTCCGGCCACGACGGTTTCTTCGGGTCATGGCGCATGATGCGGAAGTAGAGCACCGTCAGGATTTCGACGCTGGAGAGAGAGCCGCCGGGATGCCCGGTCTTCGCCGCGTGCGTCATGCGCACGATGTTGCGGCGGACACTGCGGGCGATCTCCTGCAGCTCTTCGGTAGATGCCGATGGGGCCTGTGCCAAGCTTTCCCTCATTTCCTTCTGGCACGATTATACGTGGCGCGCGGTCACTCGCAACGTTGCCTCGTTTACGCCCGCGGACCTCGCTCTCGTGCGTGCTATCATCCGGGACGAGGAACGCGTGATCATCGACTTCCACACGCATATCTTTCCCCCCGACGTACGCGACCGGCGGGACGAGGTCGGCAAAGCACACGTCCGCACTCCCG
>JADFTG010000301.1 GCA_022560365.1 Chloroflexota bacterium
CGCTGCCGTTGCGGACGAAGAGCCGGACGCGCGGGTTGGCCTTCACGTTGTGGTACCACGCCGGGTGACGCTGGCTGCCGCCGTACGAGGCGACGAGGACGATGTTGTCGCCGTCGCGCATGTAGAGGAGAGGCGTGCGCCGCTTCTTTCCGGACTTCGCGCCAGCGACCTCCATCACGAGCACAGGCTGGCCGAGCCCGGTGGAGAAGCGACCGTTGGTGGCGGGGATGAGGAAGCGGTCGATCGGCGAAGCGATCTTCATGAATAGCTGGACGATGCGCCGACCGCTGATCGCCGATACGACCGGCTTGAGGAAAAACGGCGTCCGGCGTTGGTCTCGTGTCTTCTCAGCCATCGCGCCGGTATTATGGCACAGGAGCGACGATGGCGAGCACGACGATCCAGTTTGGCGACGAAGAGCGGCAGTTCCTCTACCGTACGGCGGCGGTGGCGCTCAACGGCGACCTCGTGTTGCTGCAGCGCATCGGCGACGCCAAGTTCTGGTGCCTGCCGGGTGGCCGCATGGAGATCGGCGAGACGGCCGAGGCGGGCCTGAAGCGCGAGCTGCGCGAGGAGACGGGTCTGGAGGCAGACGTCGGCCGGCTGCTCTGGGTGATCGAGAACTTCTACAGACACGGCGGCGTGCGCCTGCACGAGATCGGGCTGTACTTCCTCGTGCGGTTCGACCCGGCGTCGCCGGCGTACAAGCAGGAGTGGACGGGGCAGGAGGAGGACGGGACGGAGCTGACGTTCCGCTGGTGGCCGGTGGCCGACCTGGTGCGAGTGAACCTGCTGCCGGAGATGCTGAGGCGGGCGCTGCGCGAGATCCCGAACGCGCCCGAGTACCACATCGCCGTTGAGTAAGGGCATCCCGCGGATCAGGGGACGAGAAGCGTGTTGTCGATCAGGCGGGTGGCGCCAACGCGGACGGCGAGGAGGAGCAGCGCCGGGCGGTCGATCGTCTCGAGCTCTTCGAGCGTGTTTTCGTCGGCGACGCTAACGTAGTCGACGCCAACGCCAGCCGCGTCGAGGGTCCGACGGGCGGCCTCACGGATGTAAGACGCGTCGCGCTCGCCTTCACGGACGCTCTGCTCGGCTTCGGCGAGTGAGCGGGAAAGGGAGAGGGCGCGCGCCCGGTCGTCCGGGGAGAGGTAGGCGTTGCGGGAGGACATGGCGAGGCCGTCGGGCTCGCGGACGATGGGCCGGCCCACGACGTCGACGGGCAGCCCGAGATCGCGCATCAGGCGGCGGATGACCCGGAGCTGCTGGGCGTCCTTCTCGCCGAAGTAGGCGCGGTCCGGCCGGACGATGCGGAAGAGGCGGGCGACGACGGTGGCAACGCCGCGGAAGTGGCCGGGGCGGTGCTCGCCCTCCAGGCGATCGGCGATGGGGCCGCGGACCTCGACCCAGTCGCCGAAGCCCGGCGGGTAGACCTCTTCGGGCGGCGGCATGAAGACAAGATCGACTCCCTCGTCGCGGAGGAGAGCGAGGTCGCGCTCCTCGTCGCGGGGGTAGCGGTCGAGGTCTTCGCCGGGGCCGAATTGAGCGGGGTTGACGAAGATGCTGACGGCCACAGTGTCGCAGCCGGCGCGGGCGTCCCGGACGAGCGAGAGGTGGCCCTCGTGCAGGAAGCCCATCGTCGGCACGAGGCCGACGCTGCCGGCCGCGGCGTCACGCGCGGCGGTCATCTCGGCGACGGTGGTGATAGTGCGCATGGCGTTTAGTGTATGCGCACGCGAGCGGCCAACAGCTACGAAGGCACCCTATCAACCGATCTTGATCCAAGTTCCGCAACGGGTGGCCGAGAACCCTACGTCCGTGGCCTTGATTTCGACGGTCTGGATTGTGTCGTCGAATTCGTTCGCAATGATCTCACCGAAGGTTCCGCCAAAACCACTCAGGCGTTCCCAGTAGCAGTTGGCGGAAGAATCGCTATTGCGCCAGATGCCGGGTGCGATCTCTTCGCCGACTAGCCACGTTCCATCGCCGAAGGGCTGGTTCGGACCAGAGCTCGGCGGCTGGAGATTCTGGCTCCAGGTGCCGCAACGATCAGCCTCGAAGGCGAAGTCGGACGGCTTAATCTCAACGGTCTGAATTACATTTGAGAATTCATTCGAGATGATGTCGTCAAGTTCGCCACCGAGTCCGCTAAGGCGCGCCCAGTAACAGAAGTTAGACGAGTCGTCGTTCCGCCACAACCCCGGCTGGATATCCAGCCCAACGATCCACGTACCATCGCCAAACGTCTGCGATATCGGCTGAGGAGTGGGAGTAGGAGTGGCAGGTTGTGGCGTGGGAGTGGGAGTCGGGGTCACAGGTGGGCTAGTCGGTGTCGGCGTAACCGGCGTCTGAGTGGCCGCGGCTGCCGTCGGTGTGG
>JADFTG010000302.1 GCA_022560365.1 Chloroflexota bacterium
AAGCGAATACATCGTCGGCGCCATGATCAGCTTCGCCAAGAACTTCACGAAGTCGCTGCGCTCGCAGGACGAACGCGCCTGGCAGCCCTACTGGCCCAAGGAGTTGGAGGACGCGACCGTTGGCATCATCGGCCTCGGCGCGATCGGCGGCCGCACGGCTGAGGTCTGCCGCGCGATGCGGATGCGCGTGCTGGCGATGCGCCGCTCGTGCGAACGGCGGATGAGCGGGGAGGAGGCGGGCCAACCGGCGGTCGACGAGATGTTCCCGCCGGCCGACCTGCACGCGCTTCTGGCGGAGTCCGACTACGTTGTGCTGGCGCTGCCGCTCACCGACGAGTCCACTGGCCTCATCGGCGAGGCGGAGCTGGCGGCGATGCGGCCGAACGCCGTGATCGTCAACATCGCCCGCGGCCGCGTGATCGACCAGGATGCGCTCGTCCGCGCGCTACGGGACGGACGCATCGCCGGCGCCGCGCTCGACGTCACAACGCCGGAGCCGCTGCCGTCAGACCACGAGCTGTGGGGCGTTCCGAACGTGATGATCACGCCGCACATCAGCGGCGGCACGCCCCGCTACATGGAGCGCGCGATCGACCTCTTCTGCGACAACCTCCGCCGATATGCCGGTGGCGAGCCGCTGCGCAACGTCGTCGACCCATCGCGAGGCTACTAGGTCGAACGATCGAGACGTAGCAGAAGCCTGCGGGCTTCCACGGCGTGGTGGGGTTGGGGCGCCGCTACGCTTCGAGAAGCACGCGGCGCAAGTGGTCCAGAGGCACGTTGCCGCCGCTGACCGTGATCACGACCTTCTTGCCGGTGAGGCGCTCCTGGAGCTGAACGGCTGCCGCCGTCGCTGCCGCGCCCGCTTCTTCGGCGATGACGTGAGCGGCGCGGGCCAGCATCAGCATCGCGTCCCGGATCTCCCCCTCGCTCACGAGGACGAAGTCGTCAAGTCGGTCGATCAGCGTCCGCACGGCGGGGTGGTAGGCGGTGCCTGTCGCCAGGCCCTCGGCGGCCGTGTCGATGCCGGCCTGGCGCAGCGTATGCGACTTCCACGACTCGTAGACCGCTGGCGCGCCGGCTGCCTGCACGCCGATCACCTCGACGCTGGGCCGCAGCTCCTTGGCGACGATGCAGTGCGCCAGCGCGCCGCTGCCGCCGCCGATCGGCACGAGGATGACGTCTACATCCGGAAGATCCTCGATGATTTCGATGCTCATGGTGGCGACGCCGGTTATGAGCCGTGGCGCGTTTGAGTGGTGGATGTACTGCACGCCCTCGCTGGCAGCGTGCTCTTCGGCCCATTCGCGCGCTTCCTCGAAGTTGGCGCCGTGGAAGAGCACCTGGGCGCCCAACGCGCGCATCGACTCCACTTTCATCGGGTTCGCTTCTTCAGGCATGACGATGATGCACTTGATGCCGGCGAGGTTCGCGCCGTAGGCCAACGACTGACCGTGGTTGCCTGTCGACGCGCCGATGATCCCCCGCGAGCGCTCTTTCTCCGTCATGCTAGCGGACAGGTAGACGCCGCCACGCACCTTGAAGGCGCCGATCGGCTGCAGGTTCTCGAGCTTGAGCCACGCCTCGAAACCCAGCTCGCGTGACATCGCCGGGTTGCGGATGAGCGGCGTGCGCTGGAGATGCGGTTCCAACAGGTGCCTGGCGCGGTAGACGTCGGCGAGCGTTGGCAGCTGCTCGATGCGGCGGTCGTAGACCATGCCGACGGGGTTCTCGCGCAGGTTGGCGGCGCACACGCGCTCCAGCTTGTCGACGAGTTCCTGCGGCAGGAGTTCGGTGCGCAGGAAGCCCATCCGCTCGTAGTAGGCGGGCAGATCCGTTGTGATGTAGACCTCGTCCTGCGGGAAGCGGCGAATCAGCTCCCGGGTGACCTGCTCGCCCAGCCCCTGCGAGCGCTCCTCTTCGATCACGGCGACGCTCCCGAGCTCGCATGTCTCTTCGTACGGCTTGATGCGGCCGAAGGCGATGATGCGCCCTCCTCGACGGAGCGTAATGAACTGCTCCGGCGCCAGCCGTTCGCCGTCGAGCCGCAGGCGTTCGATCGTCTCGGCGATGAAGGCCATGTCGGCGGCGGTCGCCGGCGTGAAGCCGAGGTTGGGCGTTGTTTTCGTGGTCACGATTCATATTGTACGCGGGCCGCGCGTCTTGACTGCGGGTCTTACAATTGTGGCGCCAGAAAGCCGGCAATAGCCAAAGGAGGTCCCAGATGCCCCGCTACGTCATCCTCTACAATTTCACGGATCAGGGCTTGAAGAACATCAAGGACACGGTCGGCCGCGCCGCGGAGGTGCGCAAGGCCAACGAATCGCGCGGCTTCAAAATCATCG
>JADFTG010000303.1 GCA_022560365.1 Chloroflexota bacterium
CCGCGCTTCGGCCTTGCCTGAGAGCCGTGAAGAAGGTCGTCTGAAAGGCAACGCAGGCCGCAACCTCGACGCGCTCCTCGGCGTCGACGTAGAACAGCAGCTCGACCAGCCAGGACACGAGGAGACCTTCAACGTTGCGCGCCTCGACCGTAATCTCGCGGCGCACGTCGCTGAGGACTGTCTCCGGGGCGACCATGAGCGAGAACATACCGGCCGCGGCGTTCTGGAACAGCTCGGCCAGCGTTGCACCGTGGGCCACGATCCCGGCGTCGGCGGTGTGCTCGATCAGTTCGAAGGGAGGTTGTGGCGTGGCGGGTACTCCTTTGTGACGATTATAGTCGGCAGGCATCGGGCGACTGAAACGAAAGTCGGGTGAAGGGTGTTGTAACAGTTGGATAATCAGGCCGTCCTAACGTGTAGAGACCGGAATCCGTAAACTGTAATTCGACAGCGACGAGTAAAACGCCAAATCTCATTACTAATTCGGTTAACCTTTTCGAAGGCGGTGGCGTTGTACTCAGCAAGGTTTTGACAATTCGAGGGGCGACCTCCTTCTGGTCCGCCTGAAATAAGGCGGATATAACGAGAGGCAGTCTGGGGCGGGCTGCCTCTCGTGCTTTGTGTTCGATGGGCAGCCTGTTACGCCTGCGATGTCGTATGCTCCGCTAGTAGCTGAGGAGGTCTTATGCGTAACGTTCTCGTTTCTGCCGTCAGTGCCGCGTTCGTGGCGGCTGGCGTCGCCCTGGTTGCCGCACAACCGGTCGGCGCAGCCACCGAGCAGATCGAGGCCGGCAGTAACTACTTCTGCGCGCCGTCGTTCGAGAACGGCGTCTGCGCCACGACGATCACGTTAGGCGACACCGTGACCTGGAGCATAGTGCTGGGTATCCACACCGTCACAGAGTGCGATTCGACGTACACGACCTGCCCGGTGGCCGACGGCTTTGATTCCGGCGTATTGGAGCCCACGGAGACGTTCTCTCAGACGTTCGATGCGGCCGGGGACTTCGCCTACTACTGCGCCATCCACCCGAGTGATATGCGCGGCGTCATTTCTGTCGTCGCCGCGGCGACTGACACGCCAACGCCAACGCCAACGCCAACGCCGACGCCGGCGCCGACGCCGGCGTCTGAGGTAACCGGTGACGCTTCGCCGACGGCGAGCCCAGCGGCGGTGCCGAAAAGCGGTGGCGAACCGCCCACGGATGGTCTTCCGCTGCTGGCGCTCGTACTGGCGTTGGGAGGGGTGCTGGCTGCGGCTGGCGCAGCGGCGCTCTACACCGGGCGGCGTAGCTGAGTCAGGCGCACTTTTCCTGGAGCAGGGTCGTGATCTCGTCGATCGTGGCGTCGCGCCAGGATCCCCAGACGGGGCCCTGCTGGAACTCGTCGTAGCGCCGACGCATCTCTTTGCGGTCCTTCTCGGCGTCCAACTCTTCGAATAGCTTGCCGACTTCGCCCATTTCGGCGTCGGCCTTCTTTGGGCGCTCGCTCCAGTGGGCGATGTACTCGTGGTCCTTCGTGTAGAAGACAGCAGTCGGGATCGACTGGTGCTCGCCATTCTTGAGGAACTCGCCCATGATATCGAGGTTGTCGTCGCGAGGGAACGCGCGTAAGTCCCAGCCGGCCGCCTCAGCCATCCGCTGGAGGACGGGCAGGCCGCGGAAGACGTCGGGACACCAGTCCTCGCCGAGAACGAGCACGCGTGCGGGGCCGCTGGCCTTTTGCGCCTGAGCCTTGAGAGCGGTGGCAGTGTCGGCCGGTACGGTGGTCTGTGCGTAGTTGAACTCGAACTTCGGGATGTTGCGCTGGATGTGCTTCATCCAGGCGTCATACGTGAGGCCGCTGTCGAATCGCTCTCGGGTAACTACGCTCTCCTGGGACTGTGCCATGTCGTCCTCCTTCAAACCTTCTGCTTCAGGCTGCGCTTCTTCGCCTCTTCCCACATCGCCAGCTTTGTCTCGAGATCGGCCTCGCGCAGGTCGACCGATTGCTCGTTCGCCATGCCTTCAACGGCGCGGAAGAGGTCGCCGAAGCGGCGGGTCGTCACGCGTAGGGCCTCCTCGCCCTCGACGTCCAGGAAGCGGGCGACGTTGGCGAGCGCGAAGAACGCGTCACCGGTCTCCGCGCGGCGTTGCTCCGGCGTGTTGGCCGCTCGAAGCTCCGCCAGCTCCTCATCGAGCGCCTTCCAGGCTTGTTCTTCCGTTTCCCACGCGAATCCGGCATTGCCAGCGCGGCGCTGAACGGTCTGTGCTTGAGCGAGCGCTGGCAGCGCCGACGGAACGCCCGTAAGGGCGGACGCACCGTTCCGTTCCCTGCGCTTGATGTCCTCCCACTGCTCGATAAC
>JADFTG010000304.1 GCA_022560365.1 Chloroflexota bacterium
AGCGTTCGACTTAACGTGCTTCACGCAGTTCCAGGCGAAGCGAAGCTCGTCGGCCTCAGCTGCGGTTGGCGCCCGCTTCGTGACGACGCGGATCTCCAGGTCGGCGCCGCGAGCCGTGTCCGGTTCGTGCGCGAGCATGCCGCCCAGCAGCTGCCGAAACTCGACGTCGGGATAGGCGCGGTCGGCGGACGGCGTCTGGAGGATGCGCAGCTCTTTGCGCTTGCGCAGCCGCTCGAGCGCGCGGTCCTCGTACCCCGGCGCGATGATGATGTCGTAGCGCTTGCCGCGCATCGCCTCGGTCATGTCCCAGGTCACGGGCCGGTTGACGGCGATGATGCCGCCGAACGGCGAGATCGGGTCCGAGTCGTACGCGCGCTGGTAGGCGACGGCGATATCATCGTGCGCTGCCACGCCGCACGGCGTGCCGTGCTTAACGATGACAACGACCGGCTCGTCGAAGTCGATAGCGCAGCGCCAGGCCGCGTCGGCGTCAAAGTAGTTGAGGTAGGACATGGCGAGCCCGTGCAGCTGCGTCGCACAGACGGGGCCGACCGGTGCGGACGGGCTGGGATCGCGGTAGACGGCGCCGCGCTGGTGCGGATTCTCGCCGTAACGAGTGTCTGCGATCTTATCGAGCCCGATCGTAACCTCGGCCGGGAATCCTCCGGGGGCATCCCCGTAAGCGGAGCCACCTCGCAGGTAGCCAGCGATCATCGTGTCGTAGGCGGCGACGTGCTGGAACGCCTTCGCCGCCAGGCGCCTGCGGTAGTCCTCGGGTACCTGATCCATCGCCAGGTGGTCGAGCGCCTCATCGTAGTCGTCCGGGTCGACGAGGACGAGCACGTGCGGGTGGTTCTTGGCCGCCGCCCGCAGCATCGTCGGCCCGCCGATATCGATGTTCTCGAGTGCATCCTCCATCGTCACGTTTGGTTTCGCGATCGTCTCGCGAAACGGATAGAGGTTCACGCAAACGAGGTCGATCGGAGCGATGTTGTGTTCGGAAAGCTGCTCCATGTGCTGGGGAAGATCGCGGCGGGCGAGGATGCCGGCGTGCACTGCCGGGTGCAGCGTCTTCACGCGCCCGTCCAGCAGCTCCGGGAACGACGTCAGCGAGGACACGGGCTGCACCGCCAGCCCCGCCTCCGACAGGTGCTTGTGAGTACCGCCGGTGGAGTAGATGTCGAACTCCAGCCCGGCGAGCTTCAGGGCGAAGTTCTTGAGCCCGCTCTTGTCGTACGCCGCAAGGATGGCGACGTGTCTCAAGACTCCTCCTCGACGTACTCGTTGTTGTGCCAGATGTCGGTGAACTCCTGGGCGATCTCCTCGTCCACTTCGCCGGAGCCGTCGCAGAGCGGGCAGCTGACTGCGCCGGCGGTCGCCTCTGCCATACCCTGGTACTCCATCAGCTTGTCGTCTTCGACCCAAACGTAGGTGCGGTCAGGGTCGTAGTCGATGCCCTCAACGGGGTGACCGCGGCCGTCCTCCTCAATGATCATCACGCCCTCCGCATGCCCGGCGTGGTCGCGGAAGAACGTATCGAGCGCTGCGGTAGCGTTGGCCGCTTCTACGTTCTCCTCCCAGTCCGTCTCCTTGAAATAGTGGCCGGGCCGGGCGGCGGCGGCGCGCAGGTCGATCTGGCCGCCACTGTCCTTCGGCTGGCGTTCGATGTAGAAGACGCGGAAGCGGGCCATCGCTACCTCCAATCTACCCCTTTGCCGCGCGTCACCTCGCCGATGACCCACGACTCCGGTAGCTGTTGCGAGACTTCTGCGGCGTCTTCCGGCGCAACGGCGACGATGACGCCGACGCCCGCGTTGAACGCGCGCAGCATCTGCGCCTCGTCGAGGTTGCCGGTCTCCTGGATCAGGCGAAAGAGCGCCGGGGCGCGCCAGGACTCGCGGTCGAGGCGGGCGCCGAGGCCGTCCGGAAGGATGCGCGGCAGGTTGCCGGGGATGCCGCCGCCCGTAATGTGCGCGATCCCGCGCAGGCGAGTCAGCACCGGGCGCAGGTCCGAGAGATACGGCCGGTGCGGTACGAGCAGTGCGTCGCCGAGCGTGCCCTCGAGCCCGGGGTAGTTGCGTTCGAGGACGCCGCGTTCGGTCACCGGATCGCCGCCCATGCCGACGTTGAACAGCCGCCGCACGAGCGAGTAGCCGTTCGTGTGCAGGCCGTTCGACGGCAGCGCGATGAGGGCGTCGCCCTCGCTGATGCGCGAGCCGTCGATCAGGGCGTCGCGCTCAACGACGCCGACGACGAAGCCGACGAGGTCGAAGTCGCCGTCCGCGTAGGCGCCGGGCATGTCGGCTGTCGCGCCGCCAAGAAGCGCGCAGCC
>JADFTG010000305.1 GCA_022560365.1 Chloroflexota bacterium
TCTTCGGGTCCGGTGTGCTGATCGTCGCCAGTTGGTTGAGCGGGGTGGTCGTGCCGTAGTAGTCGACCTTGACGTGCTCCACGATGCCGACGCTGGCGCGTCCGGTGCGCACTGACGCCAGCTCGTGTTGCAGCGCCTCGACCGCGCTGCTCATCCGCGACCTGGCATCGCCAAGCTGTTCTTGCACCATCATCCGTTCCTTTCAGGCACGCTACGTACCGGTCGCCGAAGCTTCTTGAAGCATCGACTGCTCGCTACTCACGAGCGTTCCGATCGCCTCGCCCGCGGCCGCGCGGACGATGCTATCGTCGCCGCTCAGGTCGAAGACAAGAATGGGCAGATCGTTCTCCATGCAGAGGGTTAGCGCCGTCGCGTCCATCACCTGCAGCCGCAGGTTCAGCGTGTCGAGATAGGAGATCTTGAGGAACCGCTTCGCTGAAGGGTCCTCGTGCGGGTCAGCTTCGTAGACGCCGTCCACGTTCTTCTTCGCCATCAGGAGCACGTCGGCGTCGGTCTCGATCGCGCGCAGCGCCGCCGTCGTGTCCGTCGTCATGTAGGGGTTGCCCGTGCCCGCTGCGAAGAGGACGACGCGCCCCTTCTCCAGGTGCCGCATCGCCCGCCGGCGGATGTACGGCTCGGCCACCGCTGTCACGGTGATCGCCGACTGCGTGCGCACGTCGACACCGCCGCGTTCCAGCGCGTCCTGCAGCGCCAGGGCGTTGATGATCGTCGCCAGCATCCCCGCGTAGTCGCCTGTGGCGCGGTCCATGCCCGCCGCTTCAGCGGTCGCGCCGCGGAAGATATTGCCGCCGCCAACGACGATCGCCAGCCTGGTGCCGGTCTCCTGCACCTTCTTCACCTGGGCGGCGATACCGTTCAGCGTCTCGGTGTCGATGCCGTAGGGCTGGTCGCCCTGCAGCGCCTCGCCGCTAAGTTTCAGGAGGATGCGTTGATAAGGAGGGTCCTTAGTCATGGCAGTGGGAGCTCCGGGTCAACCGGGGAAAGGCGCTGTGCGCAGTCTACAGGCAGCGGGGTGCGGTTGGCCAGTCCGCCGGCTACTGGCACCGGATCGTAAACGGATAAACAGAGCGGCTATCGGAGGCACATCCGCTTATCCGTTCGGCGAATCCGTTGACAGCCGTCACGGATGCGCCGTGGACGATCTCGCCGGCTACTTGGCGCCCAGCTCGAAGCGGGCGAAGCGCTTGATGCGGATGTTCTCGCCCGTCCTGGTGATCGCTTCCCTGACCAGGTCCCCGATCGTCTTCGACTCGTCCCGCAGATACGGCTGCTCGAGGAGGACGATCTCCTTCGGGTCCTCGTCGCTGTCCTCTGGCAGATCTTCGATCGAGACGTACTTCGGCTGCGTACCGCCGACCTGCAGTGCGATCGCCGCGACCAGCTCTTTAAAGTCGTCCGTGCGCGCCACGAAGTCGGTCTCGCAGTTGACCTCGACGAGCGCGCCGACGCGCTGGTTGTGGTGGATGTAGGACTGAACGAGGCCCTCCGCGGTCTCGCGGTCCGCGCGCTTGGTGGCGGCGGCGAACCCTGCCTTGTTGAGGATCACCTTCGCTTTTTCGATGTCGCCCTTCGCCTCATCGAGCGCGTTCTTGGAGGCGAGCATGCCGGCGCCGGTCTGTTCGCGCAGCTTCTTAACGTCTTCAGCGGAAATTGCCATGTGAGGTAAAGCTCCCGGGAAAACTGACTGGTTGGGTTACTCGGTCTTGCTGTCGTCTTCAGATGGGGCTTTGTCGCCCTCGTCCGCCTTCGCGTCGTCGGCAGGGGTTTAGGCCTCGCCTTCGTCTGCCTTCGCGTCGTCGGTGCCGGCTTCGGCCTCGCCCTCGTCCGCCTTCGCGTCGTCAGCGTCGGTTTCGGTCTCGTCCTCGTCCGCCTTTGCGTCGTCCGCAGTGGCTTCGGTCTCGCCCTCGTCCGCCTTTGCGTCGTCCGCAGTGGCTTCGGCCTCGCCCTCGTCCGCCTTCGCGTCGTCGGTGCCGGTTTCGGCCTCGCCCTCGTCCGCCTTTGCGTCGTCGGCAGTGGCTTCGGCCTCGCCCTCCGCCGCTTCTTCGGCAGGCGCCTCGGTTGCCGGTTCCGCCGTCGCTACGGGCTCTTTCGCCTCGATGGCCGCAGCCTCGGCTTCGGCTGCTGGCGTCTCGGCCTCGGGGGCTGGAGCGTCCGCTGCTGCTTCTGCCTTTGGCTCTTCTGCGGCTGGCGTGTCGGCAGTGGCGGCCTCAGCAGTGGCGGCCTCGGCTTCGGCTGCTGGCGTCTCGGCCTCGGGGGCTGGAGCGTCCGCTGCTGCTTCTGCCTTTGGCTCTTCTGCGGCTGGCGT
>JADFTG010000027.1 GCA_022560365.1 Chloroflexota bacterium
TCGAGGAGTTGACGCTCGATGGCGCCGCCGCCGGAACGTTCACGTTCCGCTGCGATCGACACCCGGGCAGCATGGGCGGCGTAATCGTCGTCGACTAGCGCGGCGACGCCCGAGCCGCTACTTGCGGCCGAGCGACCGACGGCTCGGCCGGTCCCGCCGCTGATCGATCAGCTCGAAGCAATCGCCGTCGCTGACCTCGTAGACGTGCGTGGCGACACGCTCGAGGATGCCCGGATCGTGGGCAGCGCAGATGATCGTGCCGTCGTAGTTCGCCAGCACCTCGATCAGCTTGCGGCGCGTCGTGCGGTCGAGGTGGTTCGTCGGCTCGTCCAGGATGAGGACGTTGGTCGGCTGCACGGTCAGCCGGGCCAGCGCAACACGGCTACGCTCGCCGCCAGACAGCGTGCTGATGCGCTGAAAGACATCGTCCCCGCGGAAGAGGAACTGGCCGAGCACCGTCCGCAGACGCTCATCGCGCTCCGTCGGCGCAGCGTCGCGCAGCTCCTCGAGCGGCGTCTTGTCCGGGTCGAGCGCTTCGTCCTGGTGCTGATCGTAGTAGCCGCAGCGGGCGAGCTGAGCCCATCGCACGCGGCCCTCCGTAGGTTGGATGTGGCCGGCGGCGATCCTGAGCAGCGTGCTCTTGCCGCTGCCGTTCGGGCCGACCAGCACGGCCTTCTGCCCCCGCTCCACGTGCAGGTTGACGTCGACGAGGACAACGTGGTCACCCTGCCCGTCCTGGTCACCCTCTCGTACCGGGTACACGTGGCTAATGCCCTCCAGCACAAGCACGTCGTTCTCCGTGCGGCCCTGCGCCTCGAGCCCGATGTGCACCTCTGACTCCTTGCCCGGCCGTTGGATGCGCTCGATGCGCCCGAGCGCCTTCTCGCGGCTCTTGACCGCGGTAGCCTTTGTGGCCTTGGCGCGAAAACGCTCGATAAAGCGCTCCTGCTTCGCCAGCTGGCGCTCCTGGCGCGCGGCCGCTTTGTCCAGCTGCTGGAGCCTGGCGGCCTTCACGCGCTGGTACTCGCTGTAGTTGCCGTGATAGAGCTCGACCGTGCCCTCGCGCAGCTCCAGGATGCGGTTGGCGACGCCGTCAAGGAACTCGCCGTCGTGGGTGACGATGAGCAACGCGCCGTTGTAGTCGGAGAGGTCTGCCGCCAGCCAGTCACGAGCGGCCTTGTCGAGGTGGTTGGTCGGCTCGTCAAGGAGAATGTTGTCGGGGCGCCGCACTAGCACCTTGGCGAGCGCGATGCGCATCTGCCAGCCGCCGCTGAAGGTACCGCAGCGCTTCTTCCGGTCCGGAACCGAGAAGCCCAGCCCGTCCAGCACGCGCGCGATGCGAGACTCGATGCGATAGCCGTCGAGGCGGTCGAACTCCTCGAAGAGCGCTGCCTGCTCCTCGATCAGCGCGTCGACGTCGCCGTCACCCGCGACGAGCGCGTCGGCGACCGCCGCCAGGCGCAGCTCGATGCGGCGGGCCTCCGGGAAGGCGGTCCACATCTCGGCGAAGAGGTTGCTCTCGCTCTCGACGCTGGCCTCCTGCTTCAGGTAGCCGAGCTCGCCCCCACGGCCCTCGTGCGACTTGCCGGAGACGCCCGCACGGCCCTCGTCCGCCTCGTCCTCGCCGGCGATGATGCGCAGGAGCGTCGTCTTGCCGGAGCCGTTCGGCCCGACGAGACCGACGCGCTCGCCCTTGCCCACGGTGAAGGAGACGCCCTGGAGCACGTCCAGGCCGCCGAACGATCGCGCTACGGATTCCGCGAAAAGCATCGCTTCCCAGTGTATCGCGGCGCTCGTGGCGTGGGTGCTCCGCTTGTAGGCCCGTTGATCGTCTACCATTGTTGTCGTGTCTGCCCCTGAGAATCCGAAGATCTACCACATAACGCACGTCGACAATCTGCCATTGATGGTGACAGAGGGCGGAGTGTGGTCACATGCGGCTATGATGGCCAAGGGCGGGCCGGAAGCGGACATCGGCATGTCGACCATCAAGCATCGTCGGTTGGCTCTTCCGGTCAAGTGTCATCCGGGCGACTACATGGGTGACTATGTTCCGTTCTACTTCTGCCCGCGATCGATCATGCTGTACGTCATACATTGCAGCAATCATCCGGAACTGAGCTATCGAGGCGGTCAAGGACCGATCGTGCACCTTGAATCGAATCTTCTCGATGTAGTCAATTGGGCGAACGAGCGTAACCGGCGATGGGCATTCACTCTGTCGAACGCCGGCGGGAGTTATGCGGAATTCAGGAACGGTCTAGATGACCTAGGGGACATCGACTGGTCGGCAGTTGAAGCATTGGACTTTCGGCCACCACAGGTCAAGGAGGGCAAGCAGGCCGAATTCCTCATGAAGGAATTCTTCCCTTGGGAATTGGTCAGCCGAATCGGCGTTCGTTCGGCAACGACTCTTGACGCCGCCCTGTCGGCGACTAAGACTGCTACACATCAGCCAGCGATCCGAATCATGACTAACTGGTACTATTAGGACGGCTCGAATGATCGAATACCGCAAAGGCGACATCGTGGCAACCGACGCCGAGGCGCTTGTCAACACCGTCAATTGCGTCGGAATAATGGGGCGCGGAATCGCTCTCCAGTTCAAGCGATCCTTCCCCTCTAACTTCCTTGCATATGCGGCTGCCTGCAAGCGTGGTGATGTTCAGCCCGGACGAATGTTCGTCTTCGAGACTGAGCGGCTGACCAATCCACGCTACATCATCAACTTCCCGACTAAACGCCACTGGCGGGGCAAGAGTAAACTCGCGGACATTGAGAAGGGCTTAGAGGCGCTCGTCGTAGACATCAAGCGCCTTGGTATCCGGTCGATCGCGATTCCACCCCTGGGAAGTGGCCTAGGCGGCCTCGATTGGCAAGCCGTCCAGCCCATGATCGAGACTGCCTTGGCAGGAGTGCCCGAACTGCAAGCTGTCGTATACGAACCGAGAGACGGGCCGGTTAGCCACGACATGGTGAAGTCTCCGGAAGCCCCACCAATGACCCCAGGCCGCGCAGCCGTAGTCGGCTTGATTCAAAGATACTTGGCCGGCTTGATGGATCCCTTTATCACGTTACTAGAGATTCATAAGCTCATGTACTTCATGCAGGAATCAGGCGAGAAACTGAAGCTACGCTACGTGGCTGGACCGTATGGGCCTTACGCAGAAAATCTGCGACACGTCCTCCGAGATATCGAGGGCCACTTCGTGATGGGCTATGCTGATGGGGGCGATGAGCCTAACAAGGAGCTTGCGCTCGTTCCGGGAGCTGTACAAGACGCGGCCGCTTTCTTAGAGCAGCATGCCGTGACCAGAGAGCGATTTTCCCGAGTCGCCGACCTCGTCGCTGGTTACGAGTCGCCTTTCGGGCTCGAACTCCTCGCGACGGTGCATTGGTTGGCCACCAAGAACGGCGTGGGATCCGCTGACGATATCATCCAGCGTACCTACGCCTGGGGTGATCGCAAACGCATGTTCACGGAAGCCCAAATCCGTGATGCCTTCGAAGTCCTCCAGGCGAAAGGCTGGGTAGAGTAGAGTAACTAGCCTTCAGGCCTAAGCGGTAGCGGTGGCCTCGGCCGGTTCGGCGGAGTGTAGCTCCGATTCCGGGAACTTGTCGGCGATGTAGTGCTCGGCGCCGATGGCGGCGGTGACGCCGTCGCCAACGCTCGATGCCACCTGGCGAGCGCTGTTCTGGCGCACGTCGCCGGCGACGAAGAGGCCGGGCTGCGGCGTCTTCATCCATTCGTCGACGATGACGTGCCGGCCCTTGTCCATCGGGACGAGGTCCGCCATGAAGTCTGTGTTCGGGTGCTGGCCGATGAAGATGAAGACGGCGGAGGTGGCCATCTCGCTCTCCTCGCCGGTCTTGACGTCCTTCAGCTTGACGCCGGTTACCTGCTCGTCGCCGAGGACCTCCGTGACGATGGTGTTCCACTTGAAGTCGATCTTGTCGTTGGCGAAGGCGCGCTCCTGCAGGATCGCGCTTCCGCGCAGTTCGTCGCGGCGGTGAACGAGCGTCACCTTCGTGGCGTAGCGCGTCGTGAATATCGCTTCCTCGAGCGCCGCATCGCCGCCACCGACGACGATCGTCTCCATGTCCTTGAAGAAGGCCGCGTCACAGGTGGCACAGTAGGAGACGCCCTTGCCGGTCAGCTTTTCCTCGCCGGGGATGCCCAGCTTGTCGTAGTCGGCGCCGGCGGTCATGATGATCGCCTTCGTCGTGTAGTCGCCGTCGCTCGTGTGGACGGTCCAGAGATCGCCGGCCTGCTCGATGCCGCTGACCTCGACGTAGGCCGTCTCCATGCCGTAGCTCTCGGCCTGTCCCAGCATCTCCTGCGCCAGGTCGAAGCCGTTGATGCTCTTGATGCCGGGGTAGTTCTCGACCAGCTCCGTGAGGGCGATCTGGCCGCCGATCACGCCCTTCTCCAGGAGGGCAGTCTTGCGACGGCCGCGCGCCGCATAGACACCGGCGGCGAGTCCGGCCGGACCGCCGCCGATAATTACGACGTCGAATTGTCGGTCGTCGGTCATTCAGGCAAGCGCCTTTTCCAACGACTTCTTGAGTTCGCTCTTGGGGCGGAAGCCGACCACCTGCTCGACGATCTCGCCACCCTTGAACACCATGAGCGTGGGGATGCTGCGAATTCCGTACTTGGATGCCGTTTCGATGTTGTCGTCGGTGTTGAGTTTGACGAACTTCACCTTGCCGTCGTACTCCTCGGCCAACTCATCGACGACTGGAGCCACCATTTTGCAGGGACCGCACCAGGGCGCCCAGAAGTCCACGAGCACCGGCGTATCACTGGACAGCACCTCAACATCCCACTCCTTGTCCGATACGTCCTGGGGCTTGCTCATGCGGATCCTCCTGCGGTTTCTAGCTGTGGTTTGACTCGTTTAGTGACTTCATGGTAGCATACCCCCGAGGGGTATGTCAATGGACGCTGATACGAAGCAAAAGACCGACGATGACCTGGCCAAGGAGGTGCAGGGTCTGCTAGCTCGTCTGCGCCGCATCGAGGGCCAGATCCGCGGTATCCAGCGGATGCTGGAAGAGGACCGCGTGTGCGAGGACATCGTGACGCAACTGATGGCTGCGCGCAGCAGCCTCGACCAGGTAGGCCTCCGCCTTCTGGAGCACCACGTGGAGCGCTGCCTCTGCGACGATGAATCGCCAGAGCAGGCGGCCCGCAACATGCAGCAGGCGCTCAAAATGTGGATGCGCATGGGCGCCCCAAAGCGGCAGGACGCCTAGCGCCAGGCTGCGGCCACCCTGCTAGCGGCTGAACTGACCGGCCAGTCTCTAACGCTCGCAATCCCCTACCGCGGCGTGTATAATCCGGCACGATTGTGACTACTGCCCCAACGCCCACCAAGCGCCGTCGCAGCCGTGAACAGACCCGCCGGCGTCTTCTCGACGCGGCTCTTAAGATCTTCGCCCACAACGGCTTCGAACGCGCGACAGTTGACGAAATCGTGCGCGAGGCTGGCTTCTCCAAGGGTGCGTTCTATGTCCACTTCGAGAGCAAGGAAGACCTCTTCTGGGAGATGCTGCGCCAGCGCATCGAGGCGCGTAAGGAGACCCTCCGGCACGCCCTCGACCCGAGCATCGGCATCGCCGAGAACCAGCGGCGCATCCTTGAGGCGTTCTTCGACACTCGCGGCGATGAGCCACTGGGGACGGCCGTTTACTACGAGTTCATGGCCCACGCCATGCGCAACGAAATGGTCCGCGCGCGGTTGGCCGAGTTCTACGCCGGCTGGCACGACTTTGTCGTCGACGCGCTCAAGCTTGGCCGCGAATTAGAGATCGTCCGCGACGACGTGGACATCTCGCTGCAGGCCTCGGCCCTCATGGCCACCTACGAGGGTGCGCTGATCCAGTCCGAGCTGGCGCCAGAGCACTTGCGCCTGAGCGGCCGCATAAATGAGTTCTCGGAGCTACTCGCCGACTGGCTCGTCCGCCGCTAGCGCCCGCAGCAGCAAGACGCCCCGACCCGCGCATGGTGAGGCCCCGACGGGTCCGTAGGACTCTCGAACCTTGAGCGGCGCACAGCGCATTGCCCAACTTGTGTGATCGCTCCACTCATCCTTCGAGAACCTCAGGACGAGCGGGACGAGACACGGGTTCTCAGGACGGGCGGGAAGCTACGTCGGCCTCGGCCTTCACCGGGACCGTCTGGCGGATCGCCTCCAGCATGCCTGACCGCGCGGACTCCGCCGCCACCCTCAGCGCGCTCGATATCGCCTTGGCGTCGCTGCGTCCGTGGCCGATGAATACGAGCCCGTTCACGCCCAGCAGCGGGCCGGCGCCGTACTCGCGGTAGTCTGTCTTCTTTCGTACTTTGCCGAACGCGGGCAGAAGCAGCACACCGGCCGCCATGTACCAGGGGCGGCTCTTGATCGCGCTCCGGATCTCGCCCATCACGTATTCGGCCATCCCCTCCATCGTCTTGACGACGACGTTGCCCGTGAAGCCATCCGTCACGATGACGTCGGCCGCAGCGAACGGCAAGTCGCGCCCCTCGACGTTGCCGATGAAGTTGAGCGGGCTGGCCTTCAGCAGGTCGTACGCCTCCTGCGTGAGGGTGTTGCCCTTCCCTTCCTCCTCGCCGATGTTGAGCAACGCCACGGTGGGGTTGTCGCGCTTCCAGACGCGTTCCATGTAGGCCGCCGCCATCTGCGCCCACTGCAGCATGTACGAGGGCCGCGCGTCGGCGTTCGCGCCCACGTCCAGCAGCAGGGCGAGCTTGCCGGAAAGCGGCATCAGCGCCGCGATCGACGGCCGTTCGATGCCGCGGACGCGGCCGATGTACATGATCGCACCCGCCATGATCGCGCCCGTGTTGCCGGCGGAAACGAAGGCGTCTGCTCCGCCGCTCTTGACCAGCTTGAGGCCGACGACGATCGACGACTCCTTCTTCCGCCGCGCCGCCTGCGCCGGCGCTTCCTGCATGTCGATCACTTCCGGCGCGTGCACAACCGCGATGTTCTCGGGACGCGAGCCGTGCTTCGCGAGTTCGGCCTCCAGCACCTCCTGCGGGCCGACGAGTGCGACGCGCACACCGAAGTCGCGCGCGGCCTGCACCGCACCGAGGACGATCTCGCCCGGGGCGTCGTCACCGCCCATGGCGTCAAGGGCGACTATCGGGTCAGAGGTGGTCATCCTGGCATCGCTGGGGGCCTATCCCGCGCTATCGGACGGACGTCCGCCCGTCTGGGCGAACTCGTCCTTCATACGTTTGAGTAGATCCGGGTTGAGGAGCACGTCGATGCCCGTCATCGCCAGCGCCTTGGCACCGTCCAGCAAACCCGCGTGGCCCGACTCGCTCCTGGCAAGCTCGCGGAACTCCTCCGTGTGGATCGGTACGTCGGGCGGCGCGATCGAGATCGCCGGGTGGATGCCGGGCACGACCTGGCTGACGTTGCCCATGTCGGTCGAGCCCATGGAGCGCTTCGACTCCGGCATCACCGTCGTCCGCCCGAGGCCCTCGACGTTGTCGCGATAGGCCTCGGCGAGCGCCATGTTCGTGCGCATCGTCTTGTAGCGGGACTCCTCGCCCCACTTGTAAATGAGCTGGCAGCCGGTGGCCTGGGCAGCGCCCTCGAAGCAAGCGAGCACCTTCGGCTTAAGCACCTCGTCCATGTACTCGTCTTCCTCGGTGCGGATGAGGAGCTTCGCCTTGGTGAAGGAAGGGATCACGTTCACGGCCTGTCCGCCCTCTGTGATGATGCCGTGGACGCGGGCGGAGTCTCGGATCTGCTGACGCATGAGGCCAAGGTTCGAGAATGCGGCGACCATCGCGTCGAGAGCGTTCAAGCCGGCCTCTGGACGAGCGGCCGCGTGCGCTTCCTTGCCCCGGAACTCGATCTCCAGCTCGAGGCAGGCGAGGGCATAGGCCACGAAAGTGTTCCGGTTGCCCGGGTGCACCATCATCGCGCAGTCGAGGCCCTCGAAGGCGCCGCGGGCGACCATGTACACCTTGCCGCCGGCCGCTTCCTCGGCGGGCGTGCCGATCACGAGCACGGTGCCACCACCGTCTTCCTGCAGCAGGCTCTTGAGCGCGATGCCGGCCGCCGCCGCCGCCGTGCCGATGATGTTATGTCCGCAGCCGTGGCCGACGCCCGGCAGCGCATCGTATTCGGCCACGAAGGCGATTCGCGGTTCGCCGCTCCCGTACGTGGCGCGGAACGCCGTATCGATCTCGCAGATGCCGCGTTCGAGGGCGAAGCCCTGCGCCTCCAGGAAGTCCGCGAGCATGGCGGAAGACTTATGCTCCTGGAACGCGATCTCGGGCGTCGCGTGGATCCGCAGCGAAAGGTCGATCAGCTCCTGCTTTCGCCGTTCGATCTCGTCTGACGCCCGCTGCTTGATTGCGGGTGCATTCTCGCTGACCCGTTGCTCGCTCACGAAGTCTCCTCTCTGACGGGATTCTAACGCAGGACGTGGACTGAGACATACACAGGCGTTAGTCTTACGCTCCGGATGGACCTCAAGCAGTTTATTCGCGACGTGCCGGACTTCCCACAGCCCGGCATCCTCTATCGCGATATCACGCCGCTCCTCAAGGATCCTGGGGCGATGCGGCACGTCGTGGACGCGTTCACGGAGAGATACCGCGACGCCAAGCTGACGGCGGTCGTCTCGATCGAGTCTCGCGGCTTCCTCTTCGGCGCACCGCTGGCGTACAACCTGGAGCTGCCGCTGGTGCCGGTGCGCAAGCCGGGCAAGCTGCCGGCCCGCCGCATGAGCGTCGAGTACCAGCTGGAGTACGGAACCGGCTCGCTCGACATCCACGAAGATGCGCTGACCAAAGACGATCTGGTCGTGATCGTCGACGACCTGCTGGCGACGGGCGGCACGGCGGTGGCCGCAGCCAAGCTCGTCGAACTGCTCGGCGGGCGCGTGCACAGCCTCGCCTTCCTGGTGGAGCTGGACTTCCTCAGCGGCCGCTCACGCCTCGAAGACTACGACGTCTTCTCGCTCGTCAACTACGAGTGACGGCAGCCGATTTTTCCTTGACACCTGCTCGACGCGACCGATACCATCAACTACGCACAATCGAATAGAAACACTCTCATCGAGAGCGGTGGAGGGAACGACCCTTGGAAGCCCGGCAACCGATCCTCGGACACGGTGCCAACTCCGATTCGCCCACGGGCGAATGAGATGAGAGTGAAGTATGAGACTTCTCCGCCGCGAGAAGTTTTTTTATGCCCACGAACTTAAGGAGTATCGCGCTGCAAGACCTGTTCCTGCCCATCGAATGGCTTGACGAAGGCAAGGTGCGGTTTCTCGACCAAACACTCCTGCCGCAGGAAGAGACCTGGGTCGAGACCGCCGACTACCGGGTCGTCGCCGAGGCGATCCGCCGCCTGCAACTGCGCGGCGCGCCTCTGATCGGCGTCTCGGCTGCCTACGGAC
>JADFTG010000028.1 GCA_022560365.1 Chloroflexota bacterium
ATGCGGGCGGCCTCATCGTCGACGACGAAGCTGCCGTTGGTACTTTCTACCTGACCCCACGGCGCCAGAAGGATTCGATTCGGAATCGTCTCACTCGCCAGCGACGCCGAGTGAAGCGTCTTCATCTCCCGTCCGCCGTCCGCCTCTTGTTCCTTGCTCATCACCTTGGTCATCTCAAACTCCGCTTGTGTCGTAACAGACGTTCACATCCCAACAACGTCGAGGGCGATCGCTCGCCCGTACGATCAAACGCGATCGTCACGCCGCGCCCGGTACAACCGGTTCACTTTCGCCGATTGACGGGATCCCAAGCACGTCTCGCGTCCAGGCTTGCGAAACTTTCACACCGAGTCGGTTCACCGCGACATCAAGAATGTCTACAAATTCTCTGGCGTCCCTGGGGCGGCGCGGGCGGCGTCTGAAAAACGGTACCGGTGCATTGGGTCCAAAACGCAACCGCGTCATCGGCGATAGAAGGTCTCGCCGAATCGTTCTTCCCTCTTTGCGAATGTCATCCGTGAGAAGATCACGCCGCACCTCGTCGTGAATCTGCGAAGCTGCCAGCGATCCACGTTGACCGCTGATGTCTGTCGTCAGGGTTTGACCCAGCCACGCTTTGCTCATCTCTCGGTTGAGATACTCGACGAGTCTTTCGTACGGCGGGCCCGCCGTCCCGCGATTCGCTTCGATCACCTGCAGCTCGACCGCATTCGAGAAGATGCCAGCTGCGTTGCTCCCCAGCGACTCCAGCATCGTGAGCAGCTCGCGCTTCTCGTCCGGCGTGGCGCTGGGTTCATAACGTGCGATCCGTACGGGCATTCCGAAGACTTCGGCGTAGATCATCCAGTCCTTCAGCGACAGGTTCTTCGCCAGATAGACCATGGCCGTGACGCGCAACAGGCCTCCGCGCTGCGGATGACCGGAAACGTTGTGCGGTGTATGGGTGATGAACTTGTTGGCCGGTGGTTCGATGCCCTCGTCGGGCTCCGATTCGGTCAGAATGCGCAGCCGATCCAGGTCATCAAACGCAATCCGAGCGAAGTCGGCCGGAACCAGGTCAACCGGCTGAAACGATCCCTCGCGCAAATCCCAGACGATTTCCGCTACCGCGATGTTTCTGCCCAGCGCCAAAGACAGATGTTGGAGAATCTCGTCGAACGGCTCGATTCCAGTGAGCACCTCGCGACAATAGGACGTCACCTCGTCCGCAAGCCCACGATCGGAAACGTCGCGGACGTCCGCAGCCGACACCACCTGCCAGTCCAAGCCCGTCAGCGCAAGGCGGCGTGTGTTCGCAACAGAAAATAGATGCGCATCCTTCTCCTCCATCTCTTCGAATAGCTGCATAGCCGTCGACAGTGATCCGTCGTCAGCTTCCGCAAGAATCGAAGCGAGTCGTGACGGCGTAAGACCGCTGCTGGGATAATCTCGGATCGAGTCTTCCCGGCGTGGAACGATGACCCGCCCCGGTTTGGGACGATCCGCAGGTCGCGCCTGCACCGCATTCACGATCCACTGAACCCACTTCATGTCGGCGATCTCCTGTCGAAACGTTTCAACGTGTGTTACCAGATTCCGTTGCGCGCGAACCGAAGTCGGCCTCCCGGCTGAGCCTCAAACGCTCCGCCGCCCAGGTCCGCCGCGTCCCGCCCGCTTTCCGTCCGCACTCCGTTCGTGGATAATCGGGAGCATCCCGACTGGAGGACTGCCCTGACGACGCGCGGAATGCTGACCCTGAAGGACCTACGATCGAAGACAGACGCCGGCGAGATCGACACCGTCGTCGTCGCCTTCGCTGACCACTACGGCCGGCTCCACGGCAAGCGCTTTGACGCTTCGTTCTTCATCGAGGATGCCGTTGTGAACGGCACTCACGCCTGCGACTACCTGCTGACCGTCGACATGGAGATGGAGCCCGTACCCGGCTACAGCTACGCCAGCTGGGAGCAGGGCTTCGGCGACTTCCACCTGGTCCCCGACCTCGAAACGCTGCGCGTGGCGTCCTGGCTCGACCGGACGGCGCTGGTGCTATGCGACGTCGAGGACGAGAAGGCGCACGCCCCCGTCACGGTGGCGCCTCGGTCGGTCCTGCGGCGCCAGCTGGAGCGCGCCGCCACGGCCGGGTTCACAGCGAAGGGCGCGTCCGAACTCGAGTACTACATCTTCGACGACAGCTACCGCGAGGCGGCCGAGAAGAAGTACAGCGGGCTCAACCCCGCTGGCTGGTACCTCGAGGACTACCACCTGCTGCAGGGCACGCGCGAGGAGCGCTACAACGGGCCGGTCAGGCGTCACCTGGCGGCCTCCGGCATTCCCGTCGAGAACTCGAAGGGCGAGTGGGGCCGCGGCCAGCACGAGATGAACATCCGCTACACGGAGCTGCTGACGATGGCCGACCGGCACAGCGTCATGAAGCTGGCGATGAAGGAGATCGCAGAGGCGACCGGTGTCAGCGTGACGTTTATGGCGAAGCCGCTCGCCGACGAGGCCGGCTCCAGCTGCCACGTCCACGTCAGCCTCTGGCAGGACGGCAGCTCCGCGTTCAGTGGCGACGACGGCGCGGACACTGACACATTCCGCTGGTTCCTCGGCGGCTGGATGGCGCACGTTGGCGACGTCATGCCCTTCTACGCGCCGACGGTCAACTCGTACAAGCGCTACCAGCCGGGCTCGTGGGCGCCCGTCGGCATCGCCTGGAGCAACGACAACCGCACCGCTGGCTTTCGCGTCGTCGGCAGCGGCGCCTCGCGACGGATCGAGTGCCGCCTCCCGGGCGCCGACTGCAACCCGTACCTCGTCTACGCCGCAGTGCTGGCGTCCGGCCTGGACGGCATCGCCAACAAGACCGAGCCGCCCGCAGAGTTCGTGGGTGATGTCTACCAGGCGCAGGACCTGCAGCGCGTGCCCTCGACCCTGCGGGAGGCGGCGACCGCCTTCGCCAAGAGCAACTTCGCGCGCGAGACGTTCGGCGCGGAAGTTCACGAGCACTACGCGCACTTCTTCGACGTCGAAGCGACGCAGTACGACCACGCCGTCACCGACTGGGAGCGGTGGCGCTACTTCGAGAGGATCTAGGATGCGACTGGAGAATAAAGTAGCGCTGATCACCGGCGCCGGCAGCGGAATCGGGCGGGAGAGCGCTTTCCTCTTCGCGCGCGAAGGCGCGGCCGTGGTCTGCGTCGACCTGAACGAGGACGCCGCGCGCGGCACCGAAGCCGAGATCAAGAGCACCGGTGGGCACGCTATCGCCATCCGCGCCGACGTCGCGATCGGCGACGACTGCCGCGAGATGGTGGAGGCGGCAGAGCGGGCGTTCGGCAAGCTCAACGTGCTTTTCAACAACGCCGGCATCATGCACGCCGACGACGACGACGCGATGAAGACGACCGAGCACGTCTGGGAGCTGACCATGGACATCAACGCCAAGGGCGTCTTCCTGGGCTGCAAGTACGGCATCCCGGCGCTGCGGCGCGCGGGGGGCGGCTCCGTGATCAACACGGCGTCTATCGTCGCGCTGATGGGCTCGGCGGCGGCGCAGGTGGCGTACACGGCGTCGAAGGGCGCGGTCCTGGCGCTGACGCGCGAGCTGGCGATCGTCCACGCGAAGGAGAACATCCGGATCAACGCCCTCTGTCCCGGCCCGCTCAAGACGGAACTCCTGATGAAGTTCCTGGACACGGAAGAGAAGCTGCAACGGCGGCTCGTCCACATCCCGATCGGGCGCTTCGGCGAGACGAAAGAGATCGCCCAGGCGGCGCTCTGGCTGGCCTCGGACGAGTCGTCGTTCATGACCGGCGCGGACTTCGTAATCGATGGCGGCATCAGCGCCGCCTACGTAACGCCGGAATGACCGACGTCCTCGGGCCGCTGATCGACGGCGCGCGGTCCGACGTCTCATCCGACGACATCACCAGCGTGCGCAACCCGGCGACGGGCGAGGAGATCGCGCGCGTCGGCCGGTCTTCGGCGGCGGACGTTGATCGCGCGGTCGAGGCGGCCTACCGCGCCTTCCAGGCGGGCGACTGGCGCCGCGCGCCCGTGCGCGAGCGTCGCGACGTGCTGCGGCGCATCGCCGACCTCATGCGGCGTGACCAGGAGAGGCTGGCGACGCTCGAATCGCAGAACGCCGGCAAGCCGATCGCGGCTGCACGCGGTGAGATCGGCGTGGTGGCAGGGGCGTTCGACTACTACGCCGGCGCCGTGGATAAGTTCCACGGCCAGACGATCCCCTCGCAGGCCAACGGCACGCTGCTCACTTTCCGCGAGCCGATCGGCGTCTGCGCGGCGATCACGCCCTGGAACTTCCCGCTGGCGATCCTGAGCTGGAAGGTCTCGCCGGCGCTGGCGATGGGCAACAGCGTCGTCGTCAAGCCGGCGGAGCTGACGCCGCTGACGGCTCTTGCGCTGGGCGAGCTGGCGCTGGAGGCCGGCCTGCCGTCCGGTGTCCTGAACATCGTGCCGGGCAGAGGCTCCGAGGTCGGCGAGGCGCTGATCAACCACCCGCTCGTGCGCAAGATCTCGTTCACGGGATCGACCGAGGTGGGCGAGCACGTCATGAAGAGCGGCGCGGCCGGGATCAAGCGTGTGTCGTTGGAGCTCGGAGGCAAGTCGGCGAGCCTCGTCTTCGCGGACGCAGGCCTTGAGTCCTGTGTCGAGTCGTCGATCTTCGCGGCCTACGACAACGCCGGGCAGGACTGCTGCTCCCGCAGCCGCATCCTCGTCGAGCGGCCCGTCTACGATGAGTTCGTTGAGCGCTTCACCGCCCGCGCTCAGACCCTGCGGGTCGGCGACACGGCGGACGAGTCGACGGAGATGGGCCCGCTGATTTCGCCGGAGCACCGAGAGAAGGTCGAAGCGCACCTGGCAGCGGCGGAGAGCGAGGGCGCGACGCGCGTCTGCGGCGGAGGGCGACCGGAGTTGCCCGGGAACTTCCTGCTACCCGCCGTCTACACCGGCGCCGAGCCCCAGATGCGCATCATGCGTGAGGAGATCTTCGGGCCCGCGGTGGCGATCGTCCCGTTCGAGACCGAAGACGAAGCAATACGGCTGGCCAACGACTCGATCTACGGGCTCTCCGGCTCGATCTGGACACGGGACATCGGCCGGGCGCTGCGGGTGGCCCGCGGCATCGAGACGGGCATGCTCTCGATCAACTCATCGTCGTCGGTGCACATCGAGGCGCCGTTCGGAGGCGTGAAGCAGTCGGGCCTCGGCCGGGAGCAGGGCATGGCAGCGCTGGAGCACTACACGGAATACAAGTCGGTGTTCATCGCCGACGACTAGGAAGGACACTTGATGAAAGACCTGTTTTCGGTGAAGGACAAAGTGGCGCTGGTGACCGGTGGCGGCCAGGGCATCGGCCTGATGATCGCGCAGGGGCTCGTTGAAGCCGGTGCGAAGACCTACATCTCCTCGCGCAAGACCGACGTGATCGAGAAGGAAGCGGCGGCGCTTTCGAAGTCGGGTACGTGCATCGCTGTGCGGGCCGACCTCAGCACTGAAGAGGGCTGCCTCGCCCTGGCGGAAGAGATCGGCAAGCGAGAGGACAGGCTGCACATCCTCGTCAACAACGCGGGCAACAACTGGGGCGCTCCGTTCGAACAGTACCCCGACGCCGCCTTCGACCGCTGCTTCGCGCTCAACGTCAAGGGCGTCTTTCACCTCACCCGCGCGCTCGTGCCACTGCTGAACAAGGCGGCGGGCGACGACGACCCGGCGCGCGTGATCAACATCGGTTCTATCGACGGCATCCAGGCGCCGTTCCTGGAAACGTACGCTTATTCTGCGACGAAGGCAGCGGTGCTCCACATGACGCGCGTGCTGGCCCGTAAGCTGGCCCCGCAGCGGATCACCGTGAACGCGATCGCGCCGGGGCCGTTCGAGAGCAAGATGATGCATGAGACGCTGGAGACGTTCGGCGACCAGATCAAGTCGACGATCCCGCTGGGGCGCATCGGCCGGCCGGAGGACATGGCCGGGGCGACGATCTACCTGGCGTCGCGGGCCGGCGCCTACCTCACCGGCCTGACGATCCGCGTCGACGGCGGCGCCACGACGAGCCAGGGTTAGGCCAGAGTTCGGCCGTGGTCTCGCCTCTGCCGGGCGCTTAACGAAGGCGGCGGGTAAACTACATTCCGATGTCCGAAGGTCCCCGCAGGCCACCGCCGTCGCACCGCATCCCTCCCCGCAGCCGCGGCGAGGTGGAGCACGAGGCCGAACGCTCTTACGTCTTCAGGCAGTTCGTGCTGCCAGCCCAGCGGTTCATCCACACGGAGGTCCTGGGTGGTGTCGCGCTGCTCCTCGCCGCCGTCGTGGCGCTGATCTGGGCGAACTCGCCGTGGGACGAGGCCTACTTCGACCTCTTCGCCACTCAACTCTCCATCGATACCAGCATCTTCCACATCGAAAATGACCTGCACGGCTGGATAAACGATGGCCTGATGACGTTCTTCTTCTTCGTCGTCGGGCTTGAGATCAAGCGGGAGATGACACGAGGCGAACTGGCCGGGTTCCAGAAGGCGATGCTGCCGGTTACCGCTGCCCTGGGCGGCATGATCGTCCCCGCGCTGATCTACATCGCGCTGAACGCCGGCGGCGAAGGCGAGCGCGGATGGGGTATCCCGGTGGCCACGGACATCGCCTTCGCGCTGGGAGTCCTGGCGCTCATCGGGCGAAGGATCCCCTCGCAGCTGCGCGTGTTCCTGCTCGCGCTGGCGATTGCGGACGACATCGGCGCCATCACCGTCATCGCCGTCTTTTATACATCCGACCTCTCGATCGAGGCATTGTTGATCGCCGGCGGGCTGCTTGCGTTCATCCACGGAATGAGCCGGGCGGGAGTGCGAGACATCAGCGTCTACCTGCTCTTCGGCGCGTTCGCCTGGGTGGCGATGCACGAATCGGGCGTGCATGCCACGATCGCCGGCGTCGCGCTGGGCCTCATGACGCCCGCCAACCCGTACTACAGCACGTCGATGTTTGAAGACTCGATGGATGACCTCTTCGCGAAATATCGCGACGCCCAGGCCAGAGAAGACAAGCAAGCGGCGCAACACATCCTCGGCCAGATCGAAGCGCTCACGGAAGGCACAGAGTCCCCTCTAGAACGCATCCAGCGGCTACTACTCCCCATGACGAGCTTCATCGTCGTGCCTGTTTTCGCGCTCGCCAACGCCGGCGTCGTGATCACCGGCGACAGCGTGAGCGACGCCGTATCAAGCGAGGTTTCGCAGGGCGTCGCCTTCGGCCTGCTGTTCGGGAAGCCACTGGGCATCTTCCTGGCGACGTGGCTCGCCGTCCGGGTCGGCATCACCTCGCTGCCACGATCAATGAACTGGTGGCAGGTGCTTGGCGTCGGGTTGCTAGGCGGCATCGGCTTCACCGTCTCGCTATTCGTGAACGAGCTGGCATTCGATAACGAAATCCTTATCAGCAACGGCAAGATGGGCATCCTCGCCGGGTCGCTGATCGCCGCGATCATCGGCTACGTGATGCTCGTGCTCGTGACCCGCAAACCGACCGCCTCGCCGGCGGCGGACGAGCAACCTGTCAGCACCGAGTCCGGCTAGCCGATCTCGCGCACCGCGACCGGGCGCTCTTCGCGATACGACTGCCATGCGGCCTCGGCGAGCACTTGCGAGGCCCGCGCCTCCTTCGGCCCGACCGGCGACGGTGTGTCACGCCGCACGCAATCGACGAACGCCCGCATCTCAGCGATGTACGACTCGCCGTAGCGTTTCGTAAAGAACGACATCGCGCCCCCGATTGCAACAGCATCGTCGGCGCGGAGATTGTCCGCGGTCACAACGCCGGACGTGCCGAAGACCTCGATGCGCTGGTCATAGCCGGGGGCGACGCGGCTGTTATCGATCGTCACCAGGGCACCGCCGGCGAAGCGCAGGAGCGTGATCGCCGTGTCTGGCTCGTCGATCACCGGCCCGCCTCCTTCCGCCATCACACCTCCAGCCGCGTAGACGCTCTCGACAGGTGACCGCATGACGACGCCGGCGAAGTCGAGCTCGTGGACCGTCGTGCTGAAGAAGAGGTCACCGGGAGGGTTCGGCGAGTCCGCGAGCGCCTCGACCGGGTCACGCGCGATGAAGTGCACGGCGAGCGGACAGCCGGCCTCGCCGGCGTACACGGCGTCGCGCAGGCGAAGGAAGTGCGGGTCATAGCGCCGGTTGAGCCCGATGAAGAACTTGACGCCGGCCTTCTCTACGGCGGCAAGTGCGGCGTCGGCTCGCTCGAGTGTCCGCTCCAGCGGCTTTTCGCAGAAGACGTGCTTGCCCGCCGCGGCCGCTGCCTCAATGATCCCGGCGTGCGTCTCGGGCGGCGTACAGACGATGACCGCGGCAATATCCGGGTGCGCGAGCAGCTCCGTGTCGCTGATGTAGGCGTCGGCGACATCGTTGTCCACGGCGCAGGCCTCCGCCTTCTCGCGGTCGACGTCGGCGACGGCGGCGAGACGGGCGCCCGGGACGCGGCGTGCGAGGTTCGCAGCGTGGACCGTTCCGATCGACCCGGCGCCGATCACGCCGATGCGCAGATCACCCATCAGAGGCCCAGGCTCGCCAGGTACTCACGGTCGGCGCCAGCGCTCTCTTCGGGACGGCCGTCGCCCGGCGGCAGCTCATCTTCGACTACGACCCAGCCGTCGTACCCGGACGAACGCATCGCCGCGAGGAGCGCCGGGAAGTCGACGTCGCCGGTGCCGGGCCGGTGGAAGACGCGCTTCGCGAGGCCTTCGAAGTAGTCCCAGCCTTTCAACCGCATCTGCTCCGCGACGCCGCCGTGAAACTCCTTGAAGTGGACGTGCCAGATGCGCTCACGGTAGCGGTCGAAGGCCTCGAGAACGTCGCCGCCGCCGAGCGCCCAGTGACCGGTGTCGAAGCAGAGACCGAGGTCGCCGGCTTCCGTCAGCTCCATCAGCCGGGCCGTCTCGGCGGGCGTCTCGACATTGCCGGCGCAGTGGTGGTGGAAGACGGTGCGCAGGCCGGTCTCGTCGCGTACAGCGCGGGCGATCGCCGCCGCGCCCTCGCCGAAGGCAGCCCACTGTTCGTCGGTGAGCCCGTGCTCGGGCGCATCCTGAACGTGCTGGGCGAGCCCGTGGACGAGATGGGCCCAGTCGGGGGAGAGGGTGCCGAGGTCGAGCGCTGGCCGATCCACCGTCCGGCGCCACCTATGGAGGAGCGTGAGACGACGCCGCAGGTGCTGGAGACCGGCATCAAGGTGCTGGACCTGGTATCGCCGTTCACCAAAGGGGGTAAGGTGGGCGCCTACGGCGGCGCCGGCGTGGGCAAGACTGTGATCATCATGGAGCTCATCCGCAACATCGCGACGGAGCACGGCGGCTTCTCGGTGTTCGCCGGCGTGGGTGAGCGCTCTCGCGAGGGAAACGACCTCTGGCACGAGATGTGCAGCTCCGGCGT
>JADFTG010000029.1 GCA_022560365.1 Chloroflexota bacterium
GGCTTGGCCCATGGAGCGCGTCCAAACCTCCCCGCTCATCCACGACGAGGTGCAGGACGGCGACCGCCTCCGTCACGGCCGTAACACGGTGTGGACTGTCTGGGGCGAGCCGCAGGCGATTAACGCCGGCGACGCTCTTCTCGCGCTGGCGCACCTTTCGCTCACCGAAGTCGCCGAGCAGTCAGTCGCCGCCGCCGCGCGCCTCCTCAGCGAGCGAACGCTGGAGATGGTCGAGGGACAGGTGATGGACATCGCCTTCGAGGGGCAGGCCAACGTCTCACTCGATGCCTACCTGGTGATGATCTCTCGCAAGACCGGCGCCCTCTTCGAGGCCGCGCTCGCTCTCGGCGCGGTCGCCGCCGGCGCTCCTGGGGAGAAGGTCGCGGCGCTTGGACGCTGCGGCCGGCAGCTCGGCCTCGCCTTTCAGGTGCGCGACGACATGCTCGGCATCTGGGGCGACGTGGACCGCACCGGAAAGCCCGTCGCTGCCGACATCCACCGCCACAAGAAATCCCTGCCCATCGTCTTTGCACTCGAGCGCGCTGAAGCCGACGATCTGGAGCGGCTCCAGGGCGTGTACGGGCCGGGCGAACCCTCAGCCGGCGATGTCTCTTTCGTGGTCGGCTTGCTGGACTCACTCGGAGCGCAGGCGTACTGTCAGAACGAGGCGGACAGGCACCGCACCGCCGCGCTGAGCGAGCTGGCCGACGCTGAACTCGACGAGCGCGCGGTCGGCGAAATACGGGAAGTTGCGGACTTCTTGCTCGAAAGGGACTTTTAAGGAGGCGACATGCCGGGAAGACCACTGGGACTGTCTCTGAAGCTGGGCTGGTATCTCCTCCAGCAGAAGATCAAGGGGCGAGAGCACTTTCCCCTGACCATGATCCTCGAGCCGCTGGAGGAGTGTAACCTCACCTGCACCGGCTGCGGCCGTATCCGCGAGTACGAGCCGATCATCGAACGCAAGCTCACCGTCGAGCAGTGCATGGCCGCCGTCGAAGAGTGCAACCCGCCCGTCGTGTCGATCGCCGGTGGCGAGCCGCTAATGCACCCGAAAATCGGCGAAATCGTCGCGCGCATCGTCAAGCAGAAGCGCTACGTCTACCTCTGCACGAACGCGCTCCTCTACCGGAAAGCGCTACGCGTGATCAAGCCCTCGCGCTATTTCGCGTTCGTCGTCCACCTGGACGGCCTGCGCGACACGCACGACGTCGCCGTGGAGCGCAAGGGCGTTTACGACGTGGCGATCAAGGCGATCAACGCCTTCCGTGACGCCGGTTACCGCGTCTGCACCAATACGACGCTCTTCAGCGGCAACCAGCCCGAGGAGTACCACAGGCTGTTCGCGATGCTCAACGACATGGGCGTCGAAGGGATGATGGTCTCGCCCGGCTTCCAGTACAAGGAGGTCGCGCACAACGACATCTTCCTTCAGCGCGAAGAAGCGCGCTCGTTCTTCCGCCGCGTCTTCGAAGGCTGCCGCGACAGCGTGCGCTTTTATCACAACCCGCTCTACCTCGATTTCCTCATCGGCGAACGAGAGTACGAGTGCACGCAGTGGAGCACACCGACTTACACGCCCGCCGGCTGGCGCAAGCCGTGCTATCTCATCGCCGACGAGCACGTGACGACCTTCGACCAGCTGATGGAGACGGACTGGAAAGCCTACGGCCTGGGCAAAGACCCCCGCTGCGATACCTGCATGATGCACTGCGGCTACGAGGGCTCCGCGATCCAGGAGGCGATGTCCAGCCCGCGCGCCTTCATCGAGATGGTCCGTCGCTCGTCGAAGCCCGGCGTCGCCAAGAAGGCCCGTCAGATGGAGCGGGCAGCTCGCCGGTGACCGACGTTCCGGACCGGACGGCGCCCAGCCTGACCGGCGGATGCAGGCGGCGCCGATGATCCTCGTCTTCGCGGCGCAGGAGTCTGAAGTCCGGGCCTGCTTTGGCGGCGGCTCCATCGGGTCGTCCCGAGACATCGCAAGCTTTCCCGTCTACGAGGCTAACGGCCTCGCCGTCTGCCAGACCGGCCTCGGTCGCCGCTCCCACGACGCCGCGACGTCCGTGATGGAGCACTTCAGGCCGGAGGCTGCGCTTTCGGTCGGGACGGCCGGCGGCCTGAACCTCGATGTGCGCGCCGGGCAGCTAATCGCCTGCTCACACGTGCACCACGCTGACATGCGTGGCGCCCTGGAAGAGACGCCCGCGTTCTCGGACGAGCGGCTCGTGACGCTGGCGCTTGAAGTCGCCCGCGGCGCCGAGATCGAGGCGAGGATCGGTTCTGCTGTGACAGTCGATGAGGTCGTCTGGACGTCCGTCGGCAAGGCCGACCTCCACGCCTGGATGCGGCACGATGTCGTCGAGATGGAGAGCTACTGGATCGGCAAGGCTGCCGACGGGGCAAGCCTGCCATACCTTGCCCTACGGGTCGTCACAGACGAGGCTGCAGATGAGCTTGTCGAAACGCCAGCGATCTCCGCGAACGGCACGTTCGACGCGGCCGCGTTCCAGGCCTGGATCAAGGATCATCCCGAATACATACCGATGTTCGCAGAGCAGGCAGAGCGCTCGCGGCGAGGCCTCGGTACTCTCACGCGGTTCCTGAGCGCCTTCCTGCCGCGACTTGCGGGCGCTCAGGTGTCATGAGCGCATCTCGCGAGGCGCTGGACGAGGCGATCCGGCGTACGCAGGACTACTTCCTCCGTACTCAGCATCCGTCCGGCTACTGGCTCGGCGATCTCGAATCGAACGTCTGCATGGCGGCGGAGTACCTGCTGTTGACGCACTTCCTCGGTGTCCGCGAAGATGGGCGCTGGCGCAAAGTCGCGAACTACCTGCGCCGCCAGCAGCGCTCGGATGGGACGTGGGCGGTCTACCACGGCGGCCCGCCTGACCTCAACGCCACGGTCGAGTCCTATTTCGCGCTCAAGCTCGCCGGCGTATCGCCCGACGATCCGGCGATGGCCCGTGCCCGGGAGTGGGTCCTCTCGGCCGGCGGCGTGCCGAAAGTGCGTGTCTTCACGAAAATCTGGCTGGCGCTCTTCGGTCAGTGGGACTGGCGAGGTGTTCCGGTTCTGCCGCCGGAGATGATCTTCCTGCCGCGCTGGCTCCCCCTCAACATCTATGACTTCGCGGCCTGGGCGCGGGCGACGATCGTGCCGATGCTGATCATCCTCAGCGAGCGCCCGACCTGCCCGGTGCCGGACTATGCCCGCATCGACGAACTGTTCCCTGACGGCCGCGAAGGCACGGACTACAGCCTTCCCGCACCGCAGGACTCCCGGTGGGGCTCACTCTTCCACCGCGCCGATGGCCTGCTTCGGCGCTTCGGCCGCTTCGCTCCTGGCGGCACCCGCGAAGCGGCTTACCAGGCTGCCGAGGACTGGATCGTCGCGCACCAGGAGGCCGACGGGGCCTGGGCCGGCATTCAGCCGGCGTGGGTGTACTCGCTCCTCGCGCTCAAGGTGCGCGGCTATCCGCTCGATCATCCGGTGATGAGGCGCGGCCTCCAGGCGTTTGAGTCCGGCTGGGCGATCGAAGATGACGAAACGTTCAACCCGCAGGCCTGCGTATCGCCGGTGTGGGACACCTTGCTGGCGATGAACGCGCTGCTCGACTCCGGCGTCGCGCCCGATCACCCGGCGCTCGTGCACGCCGCTCACTGGCTGCTGGGCGAGCAGGTGCTGACCGGTGGCGACTGGCAGGTCGGCGTGCCCGGCGTCGAGCCCGGCGGCTGGTCGTTCGAGTCCGAAAACGACCTTTACCCCGACACCGACGACACGGCCGAGGCCTTGATCGCGCTCTCCCGCGTGCGCCTGCCGGACGAACGACGCAAGAATGAGGCGATCGAGCGCGGCCGGCGTTGGCTGATCGGCATGCAGTCGGCCAACGGCGGCTGGGGCGCGTTCGACCGTGACAACACCAGTCGCCTGGCGAACGAGATCCCGTTCTGCGACTTCGGCGAGGTGATCGATCCACCGTCGGCGGACGTTACCGCGCACGTGATCGAAGCGCTCGCCCTCCTCGGCGAAGGCGACTCCGGATCGGTGCAGCGCGGCCTGCGCTACCTGCGGCGCGAGAACCGCCCGGACGGGAGCTGGTTCGGCCGCTGGGGCGTAAACTACATCGCCGGCACGGGCAGTGTGCTGCCGGCGTTCAAGGCGGCCGGGTGTGACATGACGAAGCGGCGCTTTCAACGGTCCGCCAGCTGGCTCACCGGCACGCAGAACGCGGACGGCGGCTGGGGCGAAGATCCACGCAGCTACGTCGACGAGTCGTGGGCCGGCCGCGGCGAGAGCACACCATCACAGACCGCCTGGGGCATGGCCGGCCTTCAAGCGGTCGATGGCGACGGCCTGGTTGCCGACTCGCTCGAACGAGGCGCCCGGTGGCTGATCGATCAGCAGGAGGAAGACGGCCAGTGGCTGGAGCCGCAGTTCACGGGCACCGGCTTCCCCGGCGACTTCTACATCCGATACGACCTGTACCGTAACTACTGGCCGCTGCTGGCGCTCGGCCGCTATCGTGACGCGCTGAGCGGGTCTTAGGCGCCGGCTTCCTTCGCTTCGATCAGCTCCCAGATCTGCTTCTTGATCTCGCGGACGCGCTTCATCTCCGGGTAGATGCCGTCCTCCGCCTTGCGGTCGAAGAGCGCCTTGCCGTCGGCGTGCAGGGTCAGGTTGCCCTTACCGACGGGGATCAGCGTCACTGGGGCGTTGGCACCGAACTCGTGCCAGATCTCGGTCGCCATCCAGGCGGCCACGGGAAGGTATCCTCACTCGACGCAGTACGTAATCTCGATCGTGATTCGGCCGTCGTATCGTCCTTCGATCACAGTAGTCTCCTAGTCCAGGCCGAGGTCGGATCGCGCTTCGTCCGTCATCTTCTCCGTGCTCCAGGGCGGGTCGAACGTGAACTCGACGTCGACGCCCGTGACGCCTGGCATGAGGCCGAGGAGCTCCTGGATCTGTTCCGTGAGCATCGGCCCGATCGGACACATCGGCGTCGTCAACGTCATCATGATCTTGACCGACCGGTCTTCCTTGATGCCGATGTCGTAGACGAGGCCGAGGTCGTAGATGTTGTAGTGAAGCTCCGGGTCGTAGATCTCACGCAGCCCCTCGATGATGTCGTTCTCGATTACCATTGGCAACTCCTCACCCCTCTATTGTAGACTACTTGACGCTACATCAGGCGCCGAACGTCGGCGCTTGACAAGTTTCGGCAGGTCAATAGAATGAGCCCATCCTGCTGAGTGAACGGCCCAGGCCGCCGCTTAGCCCAAAGGGAGGGGTCAGACAGGGCGCCGTGCAGGCGCCTTGTCTGGTTTCAGACTACTCCACGCTGACGCTGCTGCCGGCCTGCGTCTTGTGAACCACGATCCGCGCCGGCATCCGCTCCGCCAGCGCCGGCACGTGCGTGATCACGCCGATCAGCCGGCTGCGGTCCTGTCCCAGCGCCTCCAGCGCCGTCGCCACGTCATCGAGCGTTTCGCTGTCCAGGTGAGAGAAGCCTTCATCGATGAAGAGGCTCTCCAGCGAGCCCCCTGCCTCCTCTCCCGCGAGGCCGGGGAGCTGCTCGGCCAGCGCCAGCGCCAGGGCGAGCGAGGCGAGGAACGTCTCGCCGCCACTCAGCGTCTTGACGGATCGCTTCTCGCTGCCGTTCCAACGGTCCTCGATCGAGAAGTCCTGCCCTTCGACGACGAAGTTGTAGCGGCCGCCGGAGATCTCCAGCAGCCGCTTCGATCCGTCACGAGCCAGCGTCTGCAGCGCACTCTCGCGGATGAACGTCGGAAAGGCGTTCGTCTGGAGCAGCGACGCTAGGTCCCGGGCCAGCGACGCTTCTTCGCGCGCCGTCTTCTCCTCCGCGCGCAGCCCCTTCGCCTTCTCGATGTTCGCCTCGATCGTCTCGATACGCGTCTGGCCGGCGCCGATCGCCTCGCGCACGTCTCCCTCGCGGTCACGGGCTTCGTCCAGCCGGCGACCAAGGACCGGCGCGGCGTCCTTCGCTTCGTCCAGCGCGCGCAGGATGTCGTCCCAGCCGGAGCACGTGGCCGCCTCTCGCAGCTTCGCCTCCGCCCCGCTCGCTTTCTCCGCCGCGGTCTTCGCGTCGCGGTCAGCGGCGTCGAGTTCACCCTGCAGGTGGCCCAGGTCAGCCGTCGCTGCGGCCATGCCAGCCGTGATTTCGGCCAGCGCCTTGTTCCTGGTCTCGATCTCGGCCGTCAGCTGCGTTCGCTCGGCCTCCGCCTTCTTCAGTTGCGCCAACTGCGCGGCGATCTCCTTCGCTGGTGGCGGCTCGCGGCCCAGCGTCTCCTTCAGGCCGGCGCGTCGCTCTTCGACGCGCTTTGCGGCAGCATCACGGCTTTCGGCTTTGGCCTCGACCCGCGCCTGCAACTGCGTAAGTGTGTCCTGGGCGGTCTTTGCCGCCTTGCGGGCGGCATCTGCCGCGTCCTTCGCCCGTTTGGCCGCCGCCTGTGCGTCCCTTAGCGCCGGGTGCTCGATGTGGGGCAGCTCGCCGACGCTCTGACCGCAGACCGGGCACGGATCGCCGGCCTTTAGCCGCTGCTGGAGCGCCGCAGCCGCGTTAGTACGGCGCGCTGCATCCAGACCCTCATCAGCCTCCTTTGTCGCTTTCTCAGCCTTCTCGTGAGCGCTCGCCGCCTTCTCAACGTCTGTGGTCGCTGCCGTCACCTGCGAATCCAGCGTATCGCGCTCCCCGTCGAGCTCCGCCAGCGACTTCTCTTCCTTCGCCAGGTCGTTCGCGAGCCGCGCCGAGTCCCGGTAGCGCTGGTATTCGTCCGCGTCGAACGTGTTCGCTTCGAGCTGCTCCGCGAGCGCCGCGACCTTTTTCCGGACCGCCTCGGCCTTCGCCGCACCCGTCTGGGTCGCGTCCTTCGCCTCGCGCAGGCGTTTTTCGGCGGCGCTGAGGGCGGCCGTCGTGGTTCGCTCCTGTTCACGGGCGCTGGCGAGCGTTTCGGCGATCAGGCGCGCGGCTTCGAGCACCTCTCGGGCCGATGTCGCTTCCTTCGCCTCGGACTTGCGGTCCGCCAGCTCCCTCTTCGCCTCCTTGAGCGCGGCCGGAGTGGCGTTCGCAAGCTCACTCGCCAGTCGGTCGGCGATGCGGGTCGCGTTCTCGTTCTGGCGCGTCGCGATCGCGTTCGCGGCGCGTTGCATGTCCCCGTAGACGCCCAGCCGCAGCAGGCCATCGAGCACGCGGCGGCGCTGATCGCGGTCGCCGGCGAGGAACTCCTGGAACTCACCCTGCGGCAAAAGCACGGAGCGGATGAACGCCTCGTAGTCCATGTGCAGCAACCGCTCGATGAAGGCGTTCGTGTCGCGCACGCGGTCGACCTCCTCGGAGCGCCACTCGCCGGTCTTCTTGTCGAAGCGCTCGAGCTGGGGTGGTCGCTGGCTCTTGCGGCTGGACTCGCGGAAGATGCGGTAGCTGTCGCCGTGCACCGTGAACTCCAGCGACACCTTGAGCCGGTCCTCGCCCTGGCTGATCAACTCGCGGATCGAGCGGCCGATGCGCGGCGCTTGTCCGAAGAGCGCGTAAGTGATGGCGTCGACGAGCGACGACTTGCCCGCGCCCGTCGGCCCCGTGATCGCGAAGAGGTCGAGGTCCGTGAAGTCGACTTCGACCGGCTTGCGGAAAGCCGTCAGGCCCTGCACCTTGAGCTTAGTTGGTCGCATCGCTGGCTTCCTCGTGCAGCCGGTTGAAAAGCGCCAGCAGCGGCGGCGCGGGCTCGGAGCCGTACGTGCCCTGGTGATACGCGGTGAACAGCTCCTGTGCCGACATCCGCTGCACCGCCGGCCCCGTGTCTTCCGCCTCCTCGTCCGTGCGCTCGACGACGATGTCGACGGCGTTAGGGACGATCTCGCGCACCTGCTCGGCGAGCCCGGGCAGCGGCCGGTCCACCTTTACGAACACCTTCACGTAGTCCTCCGTGACGTCCGGCGCCAGCGTCTTCAACTCGTCCAGCGTGACGCCGGCCTTGTGGCTGCCGACGTTGCGCAGCCGCTTCGGCGACGTTAGCGGCACCTCGCGCACCTTCGCCTTGCGTCCGGGTGCGATGTCCACGACGTTGACGCGCTTCGTCTGGCCCGCCTCGCCGAAGTCGCACTGCAGCAGCGAGCCGCTGTAGGAACCGTTTGCGAGGCCGGTGTCCTGCGGCATGTGCACGTGGCCGAGCGCGATGTACTGTGCCGTCGATGGTAGTGCCTGCCGCTTCACGACATAACTCTGCCCCATATGCAGCGGCCGCTCGCCGCTCTCCGGGCCACCCACCTGCGCGTCGTCGATCAGCAGGTGGGTGGTCAGCACGTTCACGGTGTCGTCGCGAAACGCCGTACAGACGTGCGCCAGCATCTTCGCGACGCCGTCCGCGTACTGTTCAAGGTGCTTGCCCTCCATCATCAGCGTTTCGAAGTCCCGCACGCGGCGCTCGCTGACCCACGGCAGGGCGGCGATCACCGCGGTCTCGGCGCCGTCGCGCGACGGCAGCTCGATCGCGCCGCCGTCGTCCACGCTGACGGGCTCGCCCCGGACATGGATGCCCAGGTGGCGGAGCACCGGCGCGTAGGCGTTCCAGCGGCGCGGGTGATCGTGGTTGCCTGCGATGACGACGGCCGGGATGCCCGCGCCGGCCAGTTCGCCGAAAAAGTGGAAGACGATGCGCTCGGCCTCCGGCGGTGGCACGGCCGAGTCGAAGACGTCGCCGGCGACCAGTACCCGTATGTTGCGTCGAGCACCTCGCTAACCGGAGGGTTGTTCCCGCGCTGGGCGCTGGTGGGCGGGCGGACCGCCACGCTGGAGATGATGGACGACTCAGATCTCCGGGCGCGCTTGCGAGACGGCATCGACTGGAACATCAAGAGCTTCATGGGCTCTCCGGACCGTGTTCTGCTGGCCGCGTACGGGCCGGACCGAAGTCGCGAGGGTCAACGGTTGAACGAGATCGCGGACGACATGGGGTGTGAGCCAGCGGAGGCGGCGATCAGGCTTTACGAAGGGGCCGAGGCGTCTATCGTCCAGTTTTCGTTGCACGAAGACGATGTAGATCTGATCGCCCGCGACCCGTTCATCGCCGTCGCCTCCGATGGCAACTCGGTGCGCTCGGAAGGCCCGTTGTCGAGCGGCAAGCCCCACCCTCGTTCATACGGGACGTTCCCGCGTTACCTGGCAGAGATGCACCGGGATAAAGGCCTGGTTTCGCTAGAGGAGGCCGTGCGCAAGATGTGCGCATTGCCGGCGTCTCGGTTGCGTCTGACTCGACGGGGCCGGATCGCGCCCGGCTGTTTCGCGGACGTGGTGGTGTTCAACCCGGACACCGTACAGGACCGCGCCACTTTCACAGACCCGCACCAGTACACGACGGGGATCGACGCCGTCGTGGTCAA
>JADFTG010000306.1 GCA_022560365.1 Chloroflexota bacterium
TGGACCTGATCGAGGCGAACGAGGCGTTTGCCGCGCAGTCGCTGGCCGTCGGGCGTGAGCTCGGCTGGGACTGGGAGCGTGTCAACGTCAACGGTGGCGCGATCGCTCTCGGTCACCCGATCGGCGCCAGCGGGACGCGCATCCTGGTGACGCTGCTGCACGAGATGAAGCGCCGCGAGGCGAAGCGCGGCCTGGCGACGCTCTGCATCGGTGGCGGCCAGGGCATCGCGATGGTCGTCGAGAACGTCCGCTAGGCGTTGGGGGGCTTCATGAGAGGGGCGCTTCTGCCGGCGCTGCTTGCTGCAGCCTCAATTATCGCCTGCGGTGGATCAGACGATGAGGATAGTGAATCATCAGTCACCCTGACGGACGTACCTACCTCTCCACTTGCGACTAAGACCGCAACCGCGACTGAGACTTTGATTGTGACCGTGACTGAGACACCGACACCGACAGCAACGCCATTTCTAGGCGATGTGCCGATGGTTGAGCTGGGCTGTCGGCCTTCTGGGCCCGACGGTCCATTGCCGCTGGAAGACTGCCTGGCTCAAGGTCACGATCAATGCGTGACGCTGCACGCGGCTGCGCAATGCAACATCGTGGAAGCGTTTCTGCTTGAGCGTGACCTTCAGCCAATCAGGGAGTATTCCACTGATATGACTCAGGACTCCATTCCTGAGATTGTGGTGCACGCCCTTCCCTATGGATGCGGAAGTTGCCACGGGCAGCAGATAACAATCTTTCAGGGGAGTGTTCTGCTATTCGACGAATTCTTGGATGAGCCCCAAATCAGATTTGCGCCGCCCTACCCCCTCACCGGATTCTGGCTAAAGGAGCCGCTTCGAAGAGATAGCGCTCCGTTCTGTTGCTCTTCCCAGTACCTGGAAACGTTCTACGAATGGGACGGACAGCAGTTCTCCCGTCCTTTAGACTACTGAGCGATGTCCGAATCTGACGCCGCCCTCGACCTCTTCCTGCACTGGTTGCGCGAGGGACACGGCCGTGGCTTTGCCGTGAAGGACCGTGGCGTCGTCGTCACTGCCAGCGATGGTGAGTTCGCGCTCGCGGCGTCGGTGGGATCTTTGGTGCCGGTCGAGGACGAGCGCTGGGACGCCGCGCGCGAGCGTCTGGAGTCGCAGATCGCCGAGGGCCTGCCGGCGCGTATCGCGCTCTGGGCGCCGTCCGGCGCCGCGCTGCCCTCGGAAGAGCCCGCCGCGAGCGAGTTCGCCGAGACGGTGCGGCAAGGTGCGGTCAAGCTCGGCCCGCAGGAGCGGGCTCACCTGCCGCTGCCGATTCAGATTCTCCTGCGCAAGAACAACAGCACGGGCGGCGTGATCTCGGCGACCGGCGGCCTGCAGCCGCACTGGGCGACCTTCACGGGCCGCGTTCAGGGCACCTTCGATCTCGACTCGACGGCGCTGCACCGCCTGCCCGAATCGAGTGATCACCTGGAGCAGCTGATCGAGCAGATTGTCGAGGTCGCCGGCGAGATGAGCGATGGGGAAGTGCGCGAGATCGAGACGATCGATGCCTGGACGGTGCAGCGCCTGTCGGGCGATAACGGCTGCACGATCTTCGGATTGCCGCGCGCAGCGACGGAGGACATCGGCCTCACGGTGCGGCGCGACTTCCGCCGGCTACTGCGCGATGTCGTGCCGGCGTTGCGCGAGGCGGAGGCAGACCTACGTGCGCTGATCGTCATCGGCTACTATCCGCGGATTGAGATGGAGGGCGCGACGACGGCGATTCGCGGCTACGACCCGATGTTGTACAGCGGCCTCGACTTCGTCTGCCTGGTGGCGGACGGTGTGGTCAAGCCGCTCATCCAGACGCCCGACCACCTGCTCCCGTGGGCGAAGGCCGCTCAGCCGGAAGCCTGAACGTGCCCGACGAGCATCCGCAGGGCTGCCTCGGCGCAGGCGAGGCGGTTGCCGCTGCGATCGTCCTTGAACGCGAAGCGCTCGCTCGTGACGTCCTTGCCGTCGGCGATCGCGATGTAGAAGAGGCCTACCGGGCGCTCCTCTGAGCCGCCGCCGGGGCCGGCGATGCCCGTCTCCGCGAGGCCGATGTCGGCGCCCGACCAATTGCGCACGGCGGTGGCGAGCGCTTCGGCGGCTTCCGCACTGATGGCGCCGTGTTCGCGCAGCACGGCCTTCGGCACGCCCAGGCGCACCTTTACTTCGTTCCAGTACGGCGCCACGCCGATCACGAAGACGGACGAGCTGCCGGGGACGCCCGTGATCTGATGGCCGATCAGCCCGCCGGTCGTCGCCTCCGCCGTGGCGACGGTCAGGCCCTTCGCCTTGAGCGCGGCGAC
>JADFTG010000307.1 GCA_022560365.1 Chloroflexota bacterium
GGCGAACGCCTGAGCGATTCCGATCCACTCTTCCGCCGCTTCACCTTGCACTTCCAGGTTTGTATCTGCTACGTGACGCCGCTGAGTGGCCACGCGGCAGAAGTCCGTAGCCGTACCGCGAACGATGTCGGTCGCGTCCGGATCGCCGAGCACCCACGTCTCGCCCGAGGGCAACGTTAGTTCGACGCGGATCGTCGCGTCGGGCGCCTGCTTGCCCCGGACTGAGTAGCTGTACGGGCGCGCACGAACGCCGATGAACGCCACGTGGCGCAGCCGGTCCGTGTCCGGCCGGTCCGCCCCGACGGCGTCGACGACGTCCAGACCGTGCGCCCACGTTTCCATCAGGCGGGCGGTGATGAACGACGCCGGACTCATGTCGGGACCGTACCAGGGCACGCGGCCGGCCGGGTCTACTTTGCGCGCGGCCGCGATCAGGCCGCTGTTTGCTGAACGCCACCAGTCCAGGAGCTCGCCGGCTGTTCCGCTTCGGCCGCGTTCCAGAGTGACGGCTTCGAGATTACCCGCGTTCTTCATCAGCTCCTGGATCTCCGCCTTGAAGGCGTCCCGGTCCTGCATCGCGCGCGTCGCGGCCTCGTCGAAGTAGGCGAGGTGCGACACCTGGTCTCGCACCGACCAACCCTCAGCGGGAGTCTGCGTGTCCCAGTCCGCCTCAGAGAGACCATCGAGCACCTTCCCGAGTGCTGCCTGTTCGGCCTCCAGATCGTTTACGATCTCGTCCAGCGCATCGCTCATGATTCGTCCTTCCCCGTGTCCACCACCAGCAGCACGTGCCCGGCCTCGACCTGTTCGTCGGCCGCGACGCGCACCTCCGTCACGATGCCGTCCTCCGCGCAGGTGATCACGTGCTCCATCTTCATCGCCTCGACGATCACCAGCACTTCGCCTGCGGTCACCCGCTGGCCGGGGCTGACGTTCACCGACACGATCCGGCCCGGCATCGGCGCCAGGTAACCTCCCGCCACTCGTTCGCGCTCTGGTTCCGGGAAGCGGGGCACCTCGACCAGCCGAACTTCACCGGTTGGGCCCTGCACCCAGTGGTCGGCGCCCTGACTGACGACCGAGAGCGCCTGCTGCACGCCGTCGATCTCTAGTTCGATCCAGCCGTCTTCCGACCGCAACATCCGCGCCTCGCCGCTGTGGCCGGCGACTTCGTAGGCGAAGGTGCCGTCTCCCTTTCTGAGGTACTGGGTCAGGACCTCTTCGTCTCGGTGCATGTAGCGGACCTGCTGCATCGCCGAGGGGTTGTTCCGCCATCCGGAGGGAATCGTCGCGAGCACGCGCGCTTCCGCTCGTCGCACCCGTTGTGAATCGAGCGCGGCGGCTAGCGCGGCGGCCCGCAGTTGCTCTTCGCTGACGTCACGCTCGCGCGCCGGGCTGTGGCGCTCAATGAAGTCCGTGGTCGTGTCGCCGGCGATGAAGGCATCGTGGCGCAGGACGTTCACGAGGAAGTCCCGGTTGGACGTGATGCCGTGAAGCTGCAGCCGCTCGAGGACGTTCGCCAGCCGGGACGCTGCCTCAGTGCGGTCGCGCGCGTGGACGATGACCTTGGCGAGCATCGGGTCGAAGTACGGCGAGACCTCGGAGCCGGCCTCGACGCCTGACTCGAAGCGAGCCGGGAGCGCCGGGTCGGGCCGCCAGGCGATCAGGCGGCCGGTCGCGGGCAGGAAGTCGTTCGCCGGGTCCTCGGCGTATATGCGTGCCTCGATCGCGTGGCCCTCGATGCGCAGCTCCTCCTGGCCAAAGGAGAGCGGATCGCCCTCGGCGACCCGAATCTGCTCGCGGACCAGGTCCAGGCCTGTGATCTCCTCGGTCACCGGGTGCTCGACCTGGAGCCGGGTGTTCATTTCGAGGAAGTAGAACCTTCCGTCCTTGTCCAGCATGAACTCCACGGTTCCGGCGTTGTCGTAGCCGACGGCCCTGGCGGCTTCGACGGCGGCCTCGCCAAGGCGGCGTCGCAGCTCGGCGTCAACCGCGGGCGAGGGCGCCTCTTCGATGATCTTCTGGTGGCGGCGCTGGATCGAGCACTCCCTTTCGAAGCAGTGGACGGTGTTCCCGTGGCTGTCACCGAAGACCTGCACCTCGACGTGACGCGCCCCCTTCAGGAAGCGCTCCAGGAACACAGTGTCGTCCCCGAACGCGCTGGCAGCTTCCCGCCGCGCGGCCGAGACTGCGTCAGCGAGGTCAGCCTCGTCACTGACGACGCGCATGCCCTTGCCGCCACCGCCGCTTGCTGCCTTGACCAGCAGCGGGTAGCCTACCCTGGCTGCGCGCTTGCGGACATC
>JADFTG010000308.1 GCA_022560365.1 Chloroflexota bacterium
TACAATCCCGTATGCCGGGCACCGCCGCGCCTTCGTATCGCCTGATGCGAAAGGGGAGCATCATGCATCTGGCCTCCGTGAAGCCGGCTATCTCGTCACGTTGTGTGGGCTGCGTGGCCCGGGCGAGATCCGTCTGCGCCGCATTCTCGCCCGAAGCCGCTCGGGAGTTTGATCGGCTCGCCCGACCGATCACGCTCGCACGCGGCGAGACGCTGGTCTGGGAGGACGACGACACGTTGCTCGTCGGCTTCGTGACCTCCGGTGTCCTCAAGCTGACCGCATCGCTGGTGGATGGACGCGAGCAGATCCTGGGTCTCGCAGGTACGGGGGACGTGGTCGGCCGGCCGTTTGGAACGCGGAGCAGCTACTCGGTCACGGCGCTTGGGCCCGTGCGGCTCTGCGTGCTCGGGCGGCCCGCGTTCGAGCAGTTCGCCGCCGCGCACCCCGAAGTCGAGCACGCGCTGCTGCTGCGCGCGCTGGACGAGCTCGACCGGGCGCGGCGATGGATGCTGCTGCTCGGCCGCAAGTCAGCGGGCGAACGCGTCGCCAGCCTACTTGTCGAGTTCGCCGAGCGGTCGCCAGGCGACGACGTCGCTTTTCCCCTTACGCGGCAGCAGATGGGCGACCTGCTGGGCCTGTCGATCGAGACGGTCAGCCGCGAACTGACCAAGCTGCGCGGCGCTGGCCTGATCACCCTGACGGACCTGCGTCACTTTCGGGTAGAGGACGAGGCATGCCTGCGCCGGCGAGCCGCCTGAGCATCCGGGAATCTGCGAATATCGACGGCACGGTCGGGTCCCTAGCCTCCGATCGGAACAAGGAGGCGACCATGAAGAACATCCTGCTGTTGATCCACGACGACAAGGGCCAGGAAGCCCGCTACCAGGCAGCGCTCGACGTCGCGCGCGCGGTGGGCGGCCATCTCACCTGTCTCGACCTCACCATCATACCAGAGGTGATGGGCGACTATGTCGCGATGGGCGCCGGAGGTCTGCTGCTCGCCGAGGAACAGGCGAGCGAGAGCGTTCATGGCGCGAAGATGCGGGCGCGCCTGGAGCATGAGGACGTCCCGTTCGACTGGACGGAAACCACCGGCTTCCTCTCGCAGACGCTGGAGGCCAGGACGCGGCTCATGGACCTGGTCGTGCTCAGCACGGACGAGGACGGCGAGCTCTTCCCGCGCATGCGGGACGTGATCGGCGAGCTCCTGGTGCAGACCGGCAAACCCGTGCTCGTCGTCCCGCCAGCGTCGCAGCACTTCGAGCTGACGGGTCGGGCGATGGTCGCCTGGGACGGATCGGCAGATGCCGAGGCGGCACTGACCGCAGCCGTGCCGCTTCTCTCGTTCGCTCGCAGCGTCACGCTCTACTATGTCGACGACAAGTCAATGGATACGCCGATCGAAGACGCGGCTCGCTACCTCTCGCGACATGGGATCGAGCCGGTCGTGAAGAAGGAGCCGGCCGGGATAGACCGCGTGAGCGTGGCGATCCGGTGCGAGGCCGAGATGGGCCACTATGACTATGTCGTGATGGGCGGCTACGGGCACTCCCGAACGGTGGAGACGATCTTCGGCGGAGCCACCCAGGGCATGCTGAAGAAGTGCCGCGTGCCAATGCTGCTCGTTCATCGCCGCTGAGCGTCACGCCTACGGGGTTTCACGAATGGCGGCATGTCCGCTGTTCGTGAAGCTCGCTCTCCATGCACCTGCCCGTTGAACTCGCCGCGGCCACCGCACTCGTCGCGATGACGTGCGCGATTCACCTGTTCGGGATCGCCGCACTTATGCTGCTGTTGCGACGGCATCGCCGGCGTGGACAAGCGGCCGAGGCGATGCTCGCCCGAGAGGGTCTTGCCATAGCGGGAGCCGCGGCAGGCCTGTTCGTCCTGCACGGGGCGGAGATCTGGCTCTATGCCGGCTTTTACCTCATCGTCGACGCACTCCCGACGCTGGAGGCGGCGCTCTATTTCTCGACCGCCTCCTATACGACCGTAGGCTATGGAGATGTCGTGTTGGACCCCGGCTGGCGGGTGTTAGGAGCGATCGAGAGTGCCAACGGGATCATCTTGCTGGGCTGGTCAACGGCGTTCTTCGTCGCCATCGTGAGCCGCATCCGCTGGCTGGAGTCCGAGATCGAGAGCACGCAGTGATGGAGGCCGTTAAAGCACCCGCCGCGACATCGGACGATGTGGCGCTGTTCGTCGCCAGCGTCACCGACCGCGCGCTCCTGCTGACCGCTCCGGACGGAGCCGTCACCTACTGGAACGACGCCGCGGAGCGGCTGTTCCGCGCGGCGCGCAC
>JADFTG010000309.1 GCA_022560365.1 Chloroflexota bacterium
ACGAATGATACAAGCGGCCGCATGCCCCGCGATACGCCGTCGCAGCGGGCGCTACTGCTCCTGCAAGAAAAGAGCGCGCCCGCCTGCCAATTGGCAGACGGGCTCGGGTCTCAGCGCACCCCTTTGTTGTGCTCATTCGATCAGCTTCGGCCTTGTTCCTCCCCAGGGCTCGTCAGTAACGGTCTTTCTTGAGACCACTCCGTCGAATCGGCTCTTCGCTGACCTGATGCCATCGTAGCGCCACCACACGGAGGCGTCAGTTGACCGAAGGTTAACTTTGGTTAAGGAACGGTCAACACGCACGTCAGGGACGCGCCAGCGGACAGGACGCGCACTGCGGAAGGAAATCCACGGACTCGACGGCGACCCCCTCGCCCGCCTTGCGCAGCACCTCGATCGCCGCCCAGAGCGAGAGGCCAATCACGTTGCAGTAGCAGCCTTCGTAGCGCTCGACCGGGCGCAGCAGCTCGTCCTGGATGCCATAGGCACCCGCCTTGTCCAGCGGGTAACCGTGGGCGATCGACGCCTCAATCTCGTCGTCGCCGTATTCCCGCATCGTCACCTCCGTCAACGGCTGCCGCGCGATCAGCGAGCGCTGGCCCAGCGGCATCACCACCACGGCGCTCACCACTTCGTGTGTGCGCCCGCGCAGCGTCCGCAGCATCTCGCGAGCCTCGCCGGCATCGGCCGGCTTGCCGAAGATGCGCCCGCCGAACGCGACGACCGTGTCGGCCGCCAGGATCGGTGCCTGTTCGTCGGCCAGCCGGGCCGCCTCCGCCTTGGCGCGTGCCAGCCGCGACGCAACGATCTGCGGGTCCTTCGACAGTCCGGCGTCTTCGGCGATCTCTACCGGCCGCACGTCAAAGCGAACGCCCAGCCGCTCCAGCAACTCCTTGCGCCGGGGCGAGGCCGACGCAAGGATCAGCCGCGCCACGTCAGGCATGCCGCAGGCTGGCGACGCATTCGATATGGTGCGTCTGCGGGAACATGTCGACGGGCGTCACGTCGACGAGATCGTAGCGGGCACCGTCCGCCAGGCCGTCCACCAGCAGCCGCAAGTCGCGCGCCAGCGTTGACGGATCGCAGGACACGTAGACGATGCGGCTGGGTGCCTTGCGCAGCACGGCCTCGATCGCCGACGCGTGGACGCCGACGCGTGGTGGATCGAGAATGAGCGCGTCCATCTCCTCATCGATCCCACCGAGGACGTCTTCGACCTTGCCCATGTAGTACTGGATGTGAGGCGAGCCCTTGATGTTCACCAACGCGTCGTCGACGGCGGCGGACGACTCCTCGATCGCAATCACGCGCTTGACGTGCTCCGCAAGCACGACCGCGAACGTGCCGACGCCGGCGTAGGCGTCCACAAGTGTCTCGCGCGGCCTCAGCTGCAGCTTGTCCCGCACGAGGCAAATGAGCCGCTCGGCCTGCTGCGTGTTCGTCTGGAAGAACGACGCTCCGGATATACGAAAGCGATGGCCCAGCACCTCCTCGTGGTAGTACTTCTGACCCGACGGGATAGACGTCCCCAGGTGGTCAAGGTTCGGGTGCACGAGAAGCTCACCCGTCTTCACACCGCGGCGGATCGCGACCTGATGCAGGCCGCCGGCCCTGCCCTGCAACAGCGGAATGGCGTCGTTGATCCAGTCGTCAGCGATCAGGCAGCGGTCCACGCGGAGAAAGCGATGCGTCCCCCGCCGGACGAAGCCGATCTCTCCACGCGACTTGGCCGTGAATCGCACGTGGTTCCGGTAACCCCACGGATTCTCTGCCCCTACCGTCGGAGAGACCGTCGGCTCCTCGAAGCCGCCGATCCCCCGAAGCTGCTCCAGCACGAGCTCCCGCTTGAACTCAAGCTGCCGATCGTACGCCACGTGCTGCCACTGGCAGCCGCCGCATTCGCCAAAGTATTCGCACGGCGCTTCCACCCGCCCGGGCGCGGCTTTCAGAACCTCGACGACACGTCCGAACAGCGCGTGAGGGCGCTCGATGTCGATCTCGGCCACCACTCGCTCGCCCGGCATGCCGTAATCCACAAATACCTTTCGGCCTTCGTACTCGGCGGTGGCAGAGCCGTCCAGCGCTAGCGCACCGAGCGTCAGCTCAGCACGGATCGGCGGCTCGAGTCGGTTTAAGCGTCGTTTTCGCGCCATATCTCATAGTTTATCCGCAGGCAGCGGCCGCAGCCACAAGGCGTCCAGAGCGTTATAGTTAGGCAAAGTTGACGCTACAATCTCCGAGAAAGCGCAATCAGGAGAGAAAACGTACTGATGGAAGATGTCGGAATTCTGGCTGTACTGAT
>JADFTG010000310.1 GCA_022560365.1 Chloroflexota bacterium
CAGCAAGGCTTGCTGCCTGTAGTTCGCATCGGTCGCGCAATTCGCATCCCCGCGAGTGGTGTGGAGGACTTCGTCGAGCGCCTCCAAGCCGACCAGGGCGACGAGCCCCACGAGTGATCGCGCCACTGGGCAAGCCGGGTCAACGGGGCACACAGGTGACGCAGGCCAGCGCGTCAGCGAGCACCTGCCCGATCTGCAATCAGTCCCACGACGAGATCGTGGAGCACCTTGTCCAAGGTGAAATACGACGGATCAGCGACGGCGACCTGGCCGCCGAGGTCGCTTACACCCAGCGCGAGATCGCCGACGATCCAGGCGAGCGAGAACCGGGCCTGCGACATCGACTCGCCGTCCTTGATGACGAAGCCCGACGCCGCCGTCGGATCGCCGCTAAAGGCGGCCCCCTGTACCGAGGGCGGGGGAATATCAGCTCGGAGCGCATCCGGGCGGCGAAGACGAAGCACGTCCTCGCGGAGTTGATCGGCCTCGACCTGAGCATCGCCTGGACGCGCGGGGGCAGGACGTACTTTCACTGCGACATCCATGGCGACGGGCGCGACCTCAACCCCTCCCTCGTCGCTTACGAGGCCGAGGGCCGCTGGTGGTGCTATGGGTGCGCCAGTGGCGGCGACGCCATCGACTGGATGATCGCCCGGCACAACATGAACTTCCGCCAAGCGGTCGAGGCGTTGACATGAGCGACGAGAAGAAGAAGTCTCAGGCGACGATCATGACGGAACTCGCCATCGAGTCCGGTGCCGTCCTCTTCCACACTCCCGAGTTCAAGGAGTACGCGGCGCTCCAGGTGGACGGCCACGTGGAGACGATGGCATTGAAGGGGCAGGCTGTGAGGCGCTGGCTGGCGAGTCTGTACCGTCAGGCCACCGGCGGCGCTGTGCCTGGCTCACAGCCGATTCAGGACGCGCTCACAGCCCTCCAGGGGCGTGCAGTTCACGAGGGTGACGAAGAGGACGTGCATATCCGCATCGCCGGACATGAAGGGGCGATCTACATCGATCTGGGTGACCGCGATTGGCGAGTCGTCAAGATCAGCACGGAGGGCTGGGAAGTCCTGGACGTCGCGCCCGTTTACTTCCGGCGGACGAGGGAAATGCTGCCCCTACCGGAGCCGGAGTCGGGAAGCATTGACGCGCTGCGGCCGCTCCTGAACACGTCGTCCGACACCGACTTCCGTCTGCTGATGACGACGCTCGCCACGGGCTTCTTTCCCGACGGGCCGTTCGTGGTGCTCGTCGTCACCGGAGAGCAGGGCTCCGCTAAGTCCTTCCTGACCCGGCTCATGCGGGATCTGATCGATCCTTCGGCGGCACCCCTGAGAACTCTACCCCGTAACACCCGAGATCTGATGATCTCGGCAACGAACGCCTGGACGCTGAACTTCGACAACGTCTCCTATATTCCGGCTTGGATGTCCGACGCGCTCTGCGGGCTTTCCACTGGAACAGGATTTGCAACCCGCGAATTGTACACTGACTCGGAGGAGATGATCTTCGCCGCGGCGAGGCCGATCATCCTGAACGGCATTTCGTCGTTCGTCACCCGAGGAGACCTCGCGGACCGTGCGTTGACGATCACGCTGCCACAAGTACCCGAGGGCGAGCGTCGTCCGGATGATGTCATCAACGACGAGTTCGCCCGAGCGCGGCCCTACATCTTCGGCGGCGTCCTTGACCTCGTGGTCGAGGCGCTTCGTCACGAACGGACTGTTCAGATCGCTCACTATCCCAGGATGGCGATCTTCGCACGACGCGGCTACGCGATGGCGTCCCTGCTGGGCTGGACCGGTGACGACTTCCTGATCGCCTACCGCGACCGGATGCGTGACGCCGGCGGCGACGTGCTGGACTCGTCGCTGATCGCCGGGCTGCTCATTGCGCTCACCAGGGAAAAGGGCCCCTGGGAGGGCACCGCCACGGAGCTGATGTCCGAGATGAACAGCCGGGCATCCAACACGATGCGGGAGTCGAAGTTATGGCCGAGGGCGGCGAACGCCTTGTCGAATGAGGTGAAGCGGCTGGCACCAACCTTGAGGGCGACGGAGCGGATCGAGGCCACTACGGGCAAGACGGGAGGCCGGCGCTGGATCGCAATTAGACAAGTAGGGGAAAACATCGTCCAGACCGCCCCACCGTCCCGCCCGGAGAGCTTCCGGGTACGGAATGGGGGCGATTCCAGGGACGATGGGGAGACGGTGAAGGACGATCCCCCAGCGACCCAGATGCCCGGATTCATACCTGAGAGGGACGATTGGACGGTGGGGGACGTCACTTTACCCAAC
>JADFTG010000311.1 GCA_022560365.1 Chloroflexota bacterium
CGCCTCCAGTCCGGAGCGGAAGTTGCAGGCGGCGATCTCGCGCCCCGCCTCTTCCAGCGCCTCCTCGACGCGAGAAATCAGCGCGCGGTCGCCGTCGGTGAGGTCGCCGGGCTCGGGCACGGACTTGTCGAAGTTCTTGTACGTGAACGTCAGCACCCGGTTCACGAGGTTGCCCCACGTGGCGACCAGCTCGTCGTTGTTACGCTGCACTAACCCGGCCCACGTGAAGTCCGCGTCCGCGGTCTCCGGCATGATCGTGGTCAGGTAGTACCGCAGCGGATCGGGATCGTATCGCGTTAGGAAATCGGGAACCCAGACGGCCAGCCGCTTGCTGGTCGATGCCTTGCTCCCCTTGATCGTCAGGAACTGGTTGGCCGGCACGTCGTACGGGAGGTTATAGGTCTCGCCGGTCGCCTTGCTGTAGCCCATCAGCTGCGCCGGCCAGATCAGCGCGTGGAACCAGATGTTGTCCTTACCGATGAAGTAGTAGCTCTTTGCTGCCGGGTCCTGCCACCACTCCCGCCAGCGTTCCGGCGTCCCTTCCTTCTCCGCCCATTCGATCGCCGCCGAGAGATACCCGATCACGGCGTCGAACCAGACATAGATGCGCTTCGTATCGAAGCCTTCAACCGGTATCGTCACGCCCCACGTCATGTCCCGTGTGATCGAGCGGTCCAGCAACCCCTGCTCCGTGAGGCCCAGCGCAAAGTTACGCACGCTCTTGCGCCAGTGCTCCTTGTCATCGCTCAGCCACGCCTTCAACGCGTCGCTGTAGGCGCTCAGCCGCAGGAAAAAGTGCTCGGACTCACGCGGCTCCGGCGTCGAGAAGTCGAACTTGCACTTCGGGTCCTTGAGGTCGAACGGGTCCAGCACGCGGCCGCAGTTGTCGCACTGGTCGCCGCGCGCCCCGTCGTCGCCGCAGTGCGGACACGTACCCTCGACATAACGATCGAGCAAAAAACGGCCCTCGGCAGTGCAGTACGGCAGCTCCATCGTTTGCTTGAAGATGTCGCCGCTCTCGAGCAGCTTCAGGAAGATCTCCTGGGTGACGCGCGCGTGGTTCTCCGTCCCCGTACTCGTGTAGCAGTCGAAGCTGATCCCCATCTTCTCCCAGCACTCGAGGAACTCCTCGTGGTACTGGCTCGCCACCTCCTCCGGCGAGCGGCCCTCTTGCTCGGCCCGCACCGTGATCGGCGTGCCGTGGACGTCGCTTCCGGAAACCATCAGCACGTCGTTGCCGGCGGTCCGGTGATAGCGCGCGAAGATGTCCGCCGGCAGGTACGCGCCGACGAGTTGCCCGATGTGAAGGGAGCCGTTGGCGTAAGGCCAGGCGACCCCGAGAAGTATGCGTTCCGCCATCGTAAATCGAGTGAAATTGTAGCACGGGGCCACGCTAGGCCTCGCGCTTGGCTCAGGTAGAGTCTGAGCCTCCAGTCCGGCGAGCTCCCCCCTCCTCGATCGACAGCGCGTACACCCGTCGCTTTGCCATCCCCGTCTCCTGCGCCACCTGTGCCGCCGCGTCGCGCGCAGACATGCCTCCGGCGCGCAGCTTCCGCAGCGCCGCCCGCAGCTCATCCTCGGGCACCTCGCGCGGCTCTCCGCTCCCACCTTCCACAACGACAGTGAACTCGCCGCGAGGCTTCTCGAAATGCGCCAGCGCCTCCGCCGCTGTACCGCGGAAGATCTCCTCGTACAGCTTCGTCAGTTCGCGACACACCGCGATACGCCGCTCGCCCAGCACCGCCGCCAGGTCGGCCAGCGCCGCCCGGACCCTGGGGGCCGATCACAGCGCGACCCGGGCCTTTGCCCAGGCGGCCGCGATCACCATGGCACCCGCCGATCTGTGGTGGGCCAGGCTTACGGTCAAGACGCTGCGCCGGGACCAGCGCGAGGTGTGCCTGGCGAATTCCTATTATGTCTACAAATCGCCCTTATTTCATAGACTTGTAAACCCAGGCGGTAACGGTACGATCGGGGTCCATGCGTGACCTTTTGGCTCTCTTCCTGCATTTTTTGACGACCCTGGCCCGACTGTTAGGGCCGGGTGGGACGCGAGCCGTCATTGCGGAGACATTGCTGATCAAACATCAGCTGGTGATCCTGAATCGATCCCGGCGAAGGGCCCCCAATCTGACAGCCACGGACCGCATCGTAATGGGGTTATGCACGTTGTTTATGAACCCGAGCCGGATCCGAAAGGTGGCAGCCGCGCTCAAGCCCGCGACCTTACTGGCATTTCACCGAGCGATGAAGGAGCGCAAGTACCGCCGCCTTTTCTCACCGCAACGCCGCGGCAAG
>JADFTG010000312.1 GCA_022560365.1 Chloroflexota bacterium
TCCGGCGCGCTCCAAGACCAGGACGGCACGCTCCTCTTCGTCCGCAACTAGCGGGGCGGCGGTCTGCGCCCAGCGCAGCGGTGCCACAGCGGTACTTGCTATAATCGAGACGTAACCGACACAAACGACGCGGAAAAGGAGACTATCTGTGAGTGCATCTGTAAATGACCGAGATGTCGTCATCGTCGAGGCCGTTCGGACGGCCGTTGGCCGCCGGGGCGGGAGCCTCAGCGGCGTCCACGCCGTCGCGCTGCTGGCGCAAGTGCTGGACGAGCTGATGAAGCGCGCCGGCGTGGCGCACGATGCAGTCGAGGACATCATCTCCGGCTGCGTCGACCAGGTGGGCGAGCAGGGCGCGAACGTGGCGCGCAACGTGCTGCTGACGGCGGACTTCCCGTACACTGTGCCGGCGACGAGCGTCGACCGCCAGTGCGGGAGCGGCCAGCAGGCGGTGCACTTCGCCGCGAACCTGATACAGGCAGGCGTCTGCGATATTACGATTGGCGGCGGCGTCGAGTCGATGTCGCGCGTGCCGCTGGGCGTGAACATCATGCAGGGGCCGGGGGCGCCGTTTCAGCCCTCGATGATGGAGAAGTACCCGCTGACACCGCAGGGGATCTCCGCCGAGGAGATCGCGGTCAAGTGGGGCATCGAACGCCAGGAAGCCGACGAGTTCGCGCTGCACAGCCAGGAGAAGGCGAAGAAGGCGCGCGACGAAGGCCGCTTCGACCGCGAAATCCTGCCGATCGACGTCAAGCTGGAAGGCCTCGACCACACGGCGAAGTCGGACGAGGGCATCCGCGAAAGCTCGCTGGAGAAGCTGGCCACGCTGCAGCCGGCGTTCCGGCCGGACGGTATCCACCACGCCGGCAACTCCTCGCAGATCACGGACGGCTCTTCGGCCATACTGCTGATGTCGCGCGAGAAGGCGGAAGAGCTCGGCAAGAAGCCGCGGGCGCGGATCGTCGGCCAGGCGGTCGTCGGCTCGGACCCGGTGCTGATGCTGACGGGGCCGATCACGGCGACGCCAAAGGTGCTGAAGCACGCCGGCCTCGAGCTCAAGGACATCGACCTGATCGAGATCAACGAGGCGTTCGCCTCGGTCGTGCTCGCGTGGAAGCGCGAGATCGAGCCGGACATGTCGAAGGTCAACGTCAACGGTGGCGCGATCGCCCTCGGTCACCCGCTGGGTGCGACTGGCGCCCGCTTGATGACGACGATGCTCCACGAGCTGGAGCGCACGGGCGGCCGCTATGGCATGCAGCTGATGTGCTGCGGCGGCGGCCTGGGCACGGCGACGATCATCGAGCGGCTCGACTAGCGTAGCCTGAGTTCGATACGGAAGAGGGGGCCGGCGGAATGCCGGCCCCTTTGGCATTGTGGCGCGCCGGCGCTAGAGCTGGCCGTGCTCTTTGAGCAGCGGCTGACTGTACGCCACGCGGCCGGTCAGCGTCTTCGCGTCGCAGGTGGCGAGGATGAGCGCAGCCTTCGCCATGTAGCCGATCGGCTCGGCGCGCGGGTCGGTGTCGTCCTTGATCAGCTTGTGGAAGAGGACGCCGGGCGAGGCGACGATGCCTGTCGGCGCCAGCGAGTTGACGGCGATGCCGGAGTCATAAAGCTCGTGCGCGAGGCCGGTCGAGAAGCGCTCGATGCCGGCCTTCACGGTGCCGTAGACGGTGCCGCCGCCGGCCGGCAGCTCATACGGAGGGCCTTCCGGGTGGATCGAGGCGCGCGACGAGATGTTGACGATGTGGCCGCCGCCGGCCGCGATCATCTCCGGGATGACGGCCTGGGCGAGCAGGAACGGCCCGGTGAGGTCAACGGCGAGCATCCGTTCCCAGCGCCTTAGCGGGAACTCCTTGATCGGCAGGAAGTAGGTGAGCGCGGCGTTGTTCACGAGGACGTTCACCGGCCCGTATGCGTCCCGCGCCGCAGCCACGAGTCCCTCGATGCTCTCGGGATCAGAGACGTCGGCGCGGATGGCCGTTGCCTCGCCGCCGGCCGCGCGGATCTCGTCGGCAGTCTCGGTGATGGCGCCCGGGAGCTGGTGATCGCCTTCGTGCTCCGTGCGGGCGGCGGCCACGACCCTGGCGCCTTCGCGCCCGAAGAGGAGGGCGATCTCCTTGCCGATGCCGCGGCTGGCGCCGGTGATGATCGCCACCTCACCGTCTAGCTGACCCATATCTGACTCCTATCCCGGTCCGGGGTAACCAAGCGTCTCCGCCTGAGGGTGTCCTTATTCATCTCGTTGCGTTGATCATACGTACGGGCTATGCGGGTGTATCCA
>JADFTG010000313.1 GCA_022560365.1 Chloroflexota bacterium
TGACCTTCTGCCCGTAGGGTAACGGGGCAGGGGTGCAGCGCCACGGAACGCCGCTGACGATGGCACATACGATGTAGTTTGGAGCGCGAACGTGGTTCCGGCGTTGTGGGCGCTGCGCCCCTACTCAGATGACGAACTTTTGGATCACCCAGGCGACCCCGTCTTCGTCGTTCGACGGCGCGACGTGCAGGGCATCTCGCTTCACCTCGTCGGGCGAGTTGCGCACGGCGATGCCCAGCCCGGCGAAGCGCAGCATCTCGATGTCCGACTCGGAGTCGCCCATCGCCACCGTCTCCTCCGGCGCGATGCCCAGCTCCTCGCAGACGCGGCGCAGCGCGTTCGCCTTCTCCGCTTCCGGGTTGGCGAGCACGACGTAGTGCGGCAGGCCGACCGGCGTGTTGAATGAGAACCGCACGCTCGCGGCGTATTTCGGCGCGAAACGCTCGCCCACTTCGCGCACGGCATCCTCCTGCCAGACCTGGACGGCGATCGGTGTCCCCTCGTCGAGGTGGTCGGACTGCCGTTCAGCGACGCGCAGTCCGCCGGGGAGCCTTTCGGGAATGATGCCGGGGCGCATGTTCATGTAGGTCGTATCGCCCAGGGTGGTGAACATCTCCCAGCCGTGGTCGTCGCCCCAGGTCACGACCTCTCGCGCCGCCTCGGTGTCCAGCGGCAGGTGCAGTATCGTTCTGCCGTCCTGGTGACGGACCTCAGCGCCGTTGGAGCAGATGATCGGCGCCGTCAGGCCCAGGCGGTCCGACGTGCGCTTGGCGAGCCCGAACCAACGCGAGGTCGCCAGCACGACGACTACTCCGGCGTCGAGGGCCCTGGCGACAGCCTCGGTGTTTCCTTCGGAGAGCTTCATCGCCGAATTGAGCAGGGTGCCGTCGAGGTCGACGGCGAGGAGCTTGTAGCGCGGCATGGTTGCGACATTATAGCGCGTGCTCACACCGGTAGCCGAGGCGGGCCAGCCTTTTCATCCGGACTGACTCGCTAGCTGAAACCCAGCTTGAGGTCTCGCAGGCTCTTGTGGCCATCGCGGGCGATGATGATGTGGTCGAGGACTTCGACGCCGAGGAGCTTGCCGGCGTCGACGAGCTGCTTCGTCAGCGCGGCGTCCTCGGCGCTCGGCGTCGGGTCGCCTGAGGGGTGGTTGTGCACGACGATGATGCTGGGGCAGCCGTCGCGGACGGCGGCGCTGAAGACTTCCGCCACGCGAACGAGCGCGCTGGAAACGTTGCCGCGATAGATCTCCTTCACGCCGAGCACTTCGTTGCGCGTGCTGAGGAGGACGACTCGCAGCTGCTCCCGGTCAAGGAGAGCCATGTCCGCGAAGAGGAGCGCGTAGACGTCCTCGGGCGAGCGGATGATGCGGCGCTCCGGCGGCTGAGCGTGGACGATGCGCTTGCCCAGTTCGACGGCGGCGAGCAGCTGGGCGGCCTTCGCCTCTCCCATCGCGCGCTGGGCGCACAGCTCGCCGAAGCCGGCGGCGCCCAGCCCGCGCAGCCCCTCGAACCTGGAGAGAATGCGCTGGGCAACGGCGACGACGTTCTCCCCGGTCGTCCCGGTGCGCAGGAGGATGGCGATGAGCTCGGCGTTGGTGAGCGATTCGGGCCCGCGCATGCGCAAACGCTCGCGTGGGCGCTCGTCAATGGGCATGTCGCGGATGAGGGGGCGGTGCTCGGCGGTCTGCGTCACGGTGCGAGCTTATGCGCGCGGCGGGCCGAGCCGGAAGCCGCGAGTGTCACACAGACGACTCCGAACCGCACCGCATCGAAGCCTGCCCATGATCCGTTGGGAAAGGCTCCGCTACGTTACTGAGGCGAGCGCTTCGGACACACGCCGCCAGGCGCTCTCTACGAACGTGGCGCGGCGCTCAGCGTGAGGCGCGACCTCGTCGGCCTCGCGCCAGAGTTCGGCCTCGAGCGGGGCGAAGGCGGCACGGATGGGCGCGAGGGCGGAGGAGTCGGCCTCGACGCGATCGCGCAGGGCGGCGAAGGCGCGCCAGGCAGCGGGGTCGGCGAGCGCGGCGGGGACGGCGTCCGGCGGAAAGACCGGGACGAAGACGCTGACACATGGGCTGCCGGGCGCGACCCAGGCCCGCAACGGCGCGCCGGGGTCGGCAGGCAGGTCGGCGATGATGGAGGAGGTCGTGTTCTGGAAGCCGCGGATGTGCATGCAGACGCTAACGCCGGTGCCGTCGGGCCTGTACTCGCCGGGCAGCGCCGAGGGTGCCGCGTGCGGCTCGCCCGGTGCGCCCCAG
>JADFTG010000314.1 GCA_022560365.1 Chloroflexota bacterium
ACGGCATCGTCGCCACCACGCGGTCGCCCACCTTGCGGTCGCTCACGCTGTCGCCGGCCTGCTTGATCGTGCCGGCGCACTGATAGCCGACAACGTGCGGCTTCGACGGCATCTCGCCGCCGGCGCGGTTCAGCACGTCGCCGCCCTCGATGCTGATCGCCTCCACCCCTATCAGCACCGACGTCGCCATGACGTCCGGGTCCGGCCGCTCCTCATACTTGAACACGTCCGGTTGGCCCGTCGCGTAATAGACCGCTGCCTTCATCAGGCTACCTCCCTGTCTTCAGTCGCTTGTTTCGTCGTCGTCTGCGCTGCCGCCAGCCGCGTCCGTTCCGCCGCTTCGTCCAGCGCCGCCCCGATCGCCTCCCGCAGCTCCTCAAGGCCCCAGCGCTTCTCCGCCGACACCACGAGCCCGCCTCTCGCCCACGCCGGCAGCTCCAGGTCCACCCGGTCCACTCCTTCGTCCGCCAGCAAATCCACCTTGTTCAGCGCTACCAGACGCGGCCGCTCACCGAGGCCCAGGGCGCGCACCGTCTCGTCTACCGTGCGCGCCTGCTGTTCGGCGTCGGCGTGCGTTATGTCGACTACGTGCAGGAGCAGCGTCGCCTCCTCCAGCTCCTCGAGCGTCGCCCGGAAGGCCGCTACCAGCTGCGTCGGCAGCTTCTGGATGAACCCCACCGTGTCCGTGAGCAGCGCCGTCCCATTCGACGGCAGCCGGATGCGCCGCGTCACCGGGTCGAGCGTGGCGAACAGCTGGTCCTGCACCAGGACGTCAGCGCCCGACAGCGCCCGCATCAGCGTGCTCTTGCCAGCGTTCGTGTAGCCGACGAGCGATACCACGGGAATCCCCTGCCTCGCCCGCTGGCGGCGGTGCAGGTCGCGCTGCTGCCGTACCTTCTCGATCTGCTTCTTCAGGTGCGAGATGCGATTGCGGATCAGCCGCCGGTCCGTCTCCAGCTGCGTCTCGCCGGGGCCGCGCGTGCCGATGCCCGCGCCCATCCGTTCCAGGTGCGACCACTGTCCGCGCAACCGCGGCAGGATGTAATCGAGCTGCGCCAGCTCCACCTGCAACCGGCCCTCGCGCGTGCGGGCGTGCTGGGCGAAGATGTCGAGGATCAGCGCCGTGCGGTCCAGCACCTTGGCGTCGAGCGCGCGCTCCAGGTTCCGCTGCTGCGATGGCGACAGCTCATCGTCGAAGATCACGGTCGTGTAACCGACCTCCCCTTGCGAGGCGACGATCTCCGCCAGCTTGCCCTGGCCGATGTACGTCTTCGGGTTGAACGCCGGGAGCCGCTGCAGCGTCGTCCCCACCACTTTCGCCCCCGCCGTCTTCGCCAGCAGCGCCAGCTCTTCCAGCGAAGCTTCCGTCCGCCACCGCCCTCTGGGGACAGCGTCCTCACCACCACCACTGTCCGGCCGCTTCAGGCCAGCCGCCACCAGGTACGCCCGCTCACGCGGCGTCCCCGTCTCGTGCAACCCTCGCTTCGCTATCTGCCTGCTCCCTCCGCGCCCAGTATAGCGCCGCTGCCCGCAGGGCGAACGTGTGGGAAATCACCGTCCGGGGAATCCGCCGGGCGCTTCCGTTCGTACCCGCTCGTATGATGCGCTCTGTTCGGCCGGCGAGCCTCGCGCCCCTCATCGCCGCCGCCTTCGTGCTCGCCGCCATCGCGGCGCTGGCCGTTCTCTCCAGCGGCGGAGACGAGGCCGAGGCCGGTACCACGCACACCGTCTTCGTCAACAACAACAACTTCCAGCCGTACTCGATCCAGATCGACCAGGGAAACACGGTCCAGTGGCTCGACGGCCAGAGCGGCGGTCTCCACACCGTGACGCAGTGCACCGGCGACGGCACAGGCTGCCCCGGTGGCATCCCCGGCTTCGACACCGCTGCGCTGACCGACCCGCCCTCCGGCTACCTCTCGCAGCTCTTCCCGGACGAAGGCACGTTCTTCTACCGCTGCCAGATCCACACTTCGATGCGCGGCATCATCACCGTCGGCAGCCAAACTACACCGACCGCCACCACAAGCGCCACACCGACTGCTTCGCCCACAGAGACCGCAACGCCCGCACCGACTCTCTCCGGACACTCCGACGTCAACTGTGACGGCAAGACCGATGGCGACGACGTGCTCGCCCTCCTCCTGCACAGCGCCGGCCCGATGCCAGCGGCCGCACCGCTGGGCGAAAACGGTTGTGCGCCGATCGGCTCCGGCAACGGCGATGGACCCAAAGGCGACCTCAACTGCGACGGCCTCG
>JADFTG010000030.1 GCA_022560365.1 Chloroflexota bacterium
GTGCACGGTGTCGAACGGCACGCCCAGCGAGACGAGGTCGCCGATGCGGTCCGACGCCTCGGCCGTGAGGACGCGCGCGGCTTCCTCGTCGACGAGGCCGGCGCCGGCTTCGATCGTGTCGCGCAGGTGCTTCTCGGGCGAGTCGCCGGGGCCGACCGACGCCGCGATGCCGCCCTGCGCCCAGCGCGTGTTGCAGTCGTCGATGCTGCCCTTCGTGAGGACGAGCACGCTGCCATGTTGACGTGCAAGGATGGCGGCGTAGAGGCCGGCGATGCCGGAGCCGATGATCAGGTAGTCGTGGGTGGTGGTCACAGGGCCGCCGACCCGGCTACTTCACGCTGAGCATGCGTTCGAGGGCGACCTTCGCGTGTTTCGCGATCTCCTCCGGCACGTCGACGCGGTTGACGACGCGGCCCTCGGCGAGTTCGTCGAGCGTCCAGGCGAGGTAGGCCGGGTGGATGCGGTACATCGTGGCGCAGGGGCAGACGACGGGGTCGAGGCAGAAGACGGTCTTGTCGGGGTTCTCGCGGGCGAGGCGGGAGACGAGGTTGATCTCGGTGCCGATGGCCCAGGTGCTGCCGGCCGGCGCCTCCGTGATCGTGCGCGAGATGACCTCGGTCGAGCCGTCGAGATCGGCCGCCTCGACGACCTCCATCGTGCACTCGGGGTGGACGATGACCGTGACGCCGGGGTAGTCGGCGCGGGCCTTCTCGACTTGCGCCACGCTGAAGCGGCGGTGCACGGAGCACCAGCCCTTCCAGAGGATCACCTTCGCCCGCTCCAGCTCCTCGCGCGTGTTGCCGCCGAGCGAGCCGTACGGGAGGGTGTAGTCCCAGACGACCATCTGGTCCAGCGGGACGCCCTTCTTGATGCCGGTGTTGCGGCCGAGGTGCTGGTCCGGGAAGAACAGCACTTTGTCGCCTCGCTCGAACGACCAGTCGTAGACGTTCGGTGCGTTGGAGGAGGTGCAGACGATGCCGCCGTTCTCGCCGCAGAACGCCTTGAGCGCCGCGGCCGAGTTCATGTAGGTGACGGGCACGATGCCGCCGATGCCGGCCTCGCGCAGTTCGTCCCAGCAGGCGTAGACGTCGTCCGGCTCGGCCATGTCGGCCATGGAGCAGCCGGCGGACATGTTGGGGAGCACGACTTTCTGGTGCGGTGCGGAGAGGATGTCGGCGGACTCGGCCATGAAGTGAACGCCGCAGAAGACGATGAACTCGGAGTCGGGGCGTTCGGCGGCCCACTGCGCGAGCCTGAAGGAGTCGCCGCGCAGGTCCGCGAACTGGATGATGTCTTCGCGCTGGTAGTGGTGACCGAGGATGACGCAGCGCTCGCCCAGCTTCGCCCGCGCGGCGGCGATCCGCTCCGCGAGCGCTTCGCCGCCGAGGTCCCAGTAGGCCTCCGGGATGTCGTTCTGCCAGTAGGCGAAGGCGTTCTCTTCGGAAAGGGGAGTGGTCTCCAGCGGGCGGTCGACGGTGCACTCGTTGGCCTCGTTGAGCACGTCGATCTCGTCGATGACCGGTCGCTGGCGCGGCGTCTTCAGTACCATCGGTATCTCTGGCGAGTTAGTGTAGGTTATACACTAACTCTCATGCCACAGGTTAGCACGGGGTTCGTGAAGGTGTCAAGATGACACTAAGTCACAATCTGGGCTTCAGCGTCGGGTTCAGGCGGGACGGTACCGGGTCCGATTCCAGAGTGCCTCGGCTGGTCAGCCTGAGAACGTTTCGGTGCCGTGGATGTCGATGTTGGCGCCGTGGGAGAGGCCGAGCAGCTCGAGCGAGAGGATGAGGACGAGCACGCCGATGAGGGCGGAGCGCCACATCGACGTCGGCTGCTGAGCGTACCAGATGCGCGCCGGCGCCATCAGCGCCGCCGTGAAGCCGAGCGACGAGTGGACGAGGAAATCCTGGCTCGTCAACGCTCCGTGCGAGTGAAAGACGCCGACTTCGAGGCTGGCGACGACCAGCGCTGCGACGACGAAGATGTTGGCGCGGGAGAGCGGCATCCGGCCGTGGCGGTATCGGCGCTCGGCAACGCCGGCGACGATCAGGATCAGGCCCATTGACGTGTGGATCAGGCGGTCGTTGGGGTCGATAAAGGCGACGGAGAGGAGTCCCCAGCCGAGGACCATGAGGACTGCTGGCCAGATGTCGCGGCGCCAGCCCTCGCGGAACCAGACGCCGCCGGCGAGCGCCTCGACGAAGAGGAGGACGGCGACGAACAGGAAGCCGGCGCCGAAAAGCCGGTGGTTCTCCCATGGGAGCGGAATGGCACCGTGCAGTTCGTGGAACGAAAGGGCGTCGGCGGCATCGCCGGCGTAGATGGCGGCCGCGAGGACTACTTCGGGAACCACTGGTAGGGACCGTGTTCCTCTGTCGCCGTTGCTTCGTCGTCTTCCAGAGCGTCTTCCGCAAGCTCCGCTTCGAAGTCGGGGAGTTCGAGCTCTTCCGGCTGGGCCCGGGCGACCTGGACCGAGATCGGCCAGCAGATGGCGGAGACGACCGTGCCGACGGCGATCATCAGGTGCGGCGAGTCGAAGATGAAGTAGCGGAAGTTAGCCGCTTCCGGCGTCGGGTCGAAGAGGGCGTCGAGCAATATCCAGATGAGGCCGATCAGACTGATACCCGGCCCCAACATGCCGATTGCTGTCGCTCTTGCTCGACTGGACATGATTCGTCCTCCGTGGCACGGACACTATAGGTCAGCCGCCGGGATTTGTGAAGACACCAGCGGGGACGCCGGTTCGTTTGCTTAGAGCAGGCACTGCAGGTCGATATCGAGGCCGCCGGACGTCGCGTCGGACTGGAGCGCCGTGCAGGCGTCGTGGAACCGGCTGGTGATCGTGGCACCGTCGAGGTCGCCGAAGAGCGCCAGGAACTCGACCTCGCTCGCCGGCGGAGATTCGCCCAGCTTCGCGCGAAGATCTTCCGCCAGGACGACGCCATCGCTGGCGGCGGACAAGAGCGCCTGGTGCTCGCCTATGAGGCTCTCGTTCGGCGTGAGCGCTTCGATGGCAGCGAGGCGCTCCAATGCGAACGTCTCGTACGCCGCGCCGTAGGCGTCCGCGGCGGCGGGGTCGGGGCCATCGTCGAAGGCCGCGGCACGGAGCTCGCCGAGGCCTTCGAGCTGGGCGTTGACGGCCTGCAGCGCCGGCGCCAGCGCTTCGAGGTAGGCTGCTTCCGTAGCGGGGCTCGCGCCATTGGGTCCGCTGGCCCCGTCGTCATCGTCACCTCCGCAGGCCGCGAGGGTGAGCACGATGACGGCGATCAGCCCGAGCCAGAGAGCGGTGCTAGTCTTCACAATCGAGGTCAATGGCAATCTCCTCCGTGTCTGCGATCTCCTGGAGCGCGAGGCAGGCCGCGTCGGCCTTGTCTACGGCGGCATCGATGTCGCTGTCGAACCTGGCCAGGCGGTCGTCTAGCTGCTCGTCCGTTGTGATGCCGGTCAAGTCGTTTCGCAACGCACTGCCGACAGTAACCGACACGCTCACGCCGTTGATGAAGTCCTGGTGGTCGTCTGCGGTGGCGGCCGGAATGCTGAGGCTCTCGAGCTGGCCGATCGCCTCGTTGAAGATGGCGTCGATCTCAGCCAGGTACGTGTCGAGGGCGGAGAGCCGTACGTCCAGCGGCGCCCCGGACGACGTCTCGTTGAGCGGCCCTTCCGCCTCGTTCGTCGCGTCTTCAGCATCTTCGAAGATGCGTTGGAGGTCCGTGAAGTAGCCGGAGAGGGTGTCGCCGTCGCCGGTGGTGCCGGTGGTGCCGGTGGTGCCGGTGGTGCTGCCTCCGTCATCGTCGCCGCAGGCGAGTCCGAGGGACAGCGCGAGGAGGAGAGCGGCGAGGAGTGACAGAGTTGGCGCGACGGTGGTCGTCTTCATAGGGGCGTGAGTTGCGACGATTGTATCACCGGATCGCCCCTAGACCACTACCGGGCGGCGCTCCAGGAAGCGGTAGAGCTGCGCCGGGCGGTGGCGGCCCTCGCTCTCGTAGCGGCCTGTTGCTTCGACGATGCCGAGTGAGGTGATGCGCTTGCGGAAGTTCCGCTTGTCCAGAGCGCGCCCGAGGATCGCCTCGTAGGACTGCTGGAGCTGCGAGAGTGAGAATTCCGGTGGCAACAGCGAGTAGGCAACGTTGGAGTAAGCGAGCTTGTTGCGCAGGCGGGTCGATGCGTACTCGACGACGGTTGTGTTCTTGAACGCCAGCTTCGGCAGATCGTCCACGTGATGCCAGTCCGGCTGCCACTCGTCGCGGTGCGCCAGTTGCACGCTGCCCTTGTCGACCAGCGCCCAGTAGGCGACGGCTACGGAGTCGCGTTCGTCGAGCGCGGAGAAGGTGTACAGCTGCTCGAGAAATACGTCGCGGACGCCGGTCTCGATTTCGAGGCGTCGTGTGGCGGCGTCGACCAGCGATTGGCCTTCGGCGAGCAGGCCGCCGGGCAACGACCAGGCGTCCCGGTGCGGGGGAGCGCTGCGCCGGATGAGCAGCACCTGCAACCGCCCGGCTTCGACGGTGAAGATGACGACGAGGAGCGCGACCGGCCGGTCGGGCGTGTTGGCGGCACGGCGCTGGGCGTCTGTGCGGGGCTTCTGCGTGGCCATCGGGCTTAGGCGACGACAGTTGCGCCGGCCGGGATCCGGTGGCCTCGTAGCGACCACGGCGTCGTCTTCGTGATGCGGACGTCCACGAACTCACCGATGGCCGCCCCAGACGGGAAAGCCGGCGCCTCGGCCCCGAAGTGAACGAGCTTGTTCGTGCGGTTGCGGCCGGTGAACGTCCCGTCCTTTTCCCCTTCGACCAGCACCTCCTGCGTCGTGTCGAGGAGTGTGGCGTTGATCTCGGTTGCGATGCGCTCCTGCATCTCCTCCACGGCGTGGAGGCGGCGCATCTTCTCCTCCTGCGGCACATCGTCGTCGAGGTTGCGCCAGGCGATCGTGCCGGGCCGGGGGGAGTAGGCGGCCACGTGCACCTTGTCGAAGCGCACCTGCTCCAGCACGTCCATCGTGCGCCCGAACTGCGCCTCGGTCTCGCCGCAGAAGCCGACGATAACGTCGGTGCTGAGTGAGGCCTGTGGGACGTACTCGCGGATCCGGCCCACGCAGTCGAGGAACTCCTCGATCTCGTAACCGCGGCGCATGCGTGCGAGCATTTCGTTGTCGCCGGCCTGCACCGGGATGTTGAAGTGCTCGCAGACCTTTGGCTCCTGGCCTACGGAGCGGATGATGCGGTCGGTCATGTCGCGCGGGTAGGAGGTAAGAAAGCGGATGCGCTCGAGGCCGGGTAGCGCCGAGAGGGACTCGAAGAGGTCGGCGAGGTCAGGCCGGCGGGACGCGCCGTCGATCTCCGGCAGGTCCTTGCCGTAAGCCTCGACCGTCTGGCCGAGCAGCGTCACCTCGCGCACACCCCGCGATGACAGCGAGGCGACCTCGCGCGTGACGTCGTCGATCGTGCGCGACTTCTCGCGGCCGCGGCGGTAGGGGACGATGCAGTAGGTGCAGAACTTATTGCAGCCGTGGATGACCGGCACGAAGGCGGTCGGGCCGCTGGGTTCGGGGAACGTGTCGGGCCAGAACTCGCCGCCCAGGTCGTTCTCGGGCATCAGGTGACGGATGATGACGTCGAAGTTCTGGGGGCGCGCCCAGACGTCGACGAAGGGGAAGCGCTTTCGCAGTTCGTCGGTGCGGGGGCCGACCATGCAGCCCATGACGGCGATCTGCATGCCTTCGCGCGACTCCTTGAGTTTGCGCAGGTGGGACATGTAGCCGACGGCGCGGTCCTCGGCCTTCTGCCGGACGACGCACGTGTTGACGACGGCGAGGTCGGCCGCGTCGGCCTTCGGCGCCAACTCCCAACCCAGCTTGGCGAGGCCGGCCGCGAGCTTTTCGGAGTCGGCCTCGTTCATCTGGCAGCCTTCAGTCCAGATGTGGTATCGCATACCGCTCGATTGTAGCAGGCGGGCCGCAGCGAACGGCCGGGCGAGTGTCTACAGGCCGTTCAGGAAGCCGATCAGCGCTTCGTTCGTTTCCTTCGGGCGCTCCTGCTGCGTCCAGTGGCCGGCGCCGGGGAAGGAGACGAGCTTGAGGTTGGGCACGAGCTGCTTCATCGGATCCATCGGCGCGAACGACATGACGCCATCCGCCTCGCCGTAGACGAAGAGCGCTGGGATTTCGATCTTGCGGTCCTGCATCTCGGGCATCTGCTCGTGGTCGATGTCCATGCAGCGATAGCGGTTGATCGGGCCGCGGAAGCCGCCCTTCGTGAACTTTTCGACGTAGTAATCGAGGTCTTCTTCAGTCATCCAGGGCGGCACGCCCTCGACGTCCGGGGCGTCGTCGAAGAGCTTCGAGTCACGCGCCCTGTTGGGCGTCGCCGTTGCGAAGCCGCCGACCTCGCGGGCCTCGCCGGCGGCGCCCCAGGTGAAGAGTCTCAGGGAGCGGCGCACGTCGGCTTCGAACTCGGCCTCGGCGACGCCCGGCTCCTGGAAGTAGAGGATGTAGAAGAACTTGTCTTTGAACATCGCGTCCATCATCTTGAGCGGCGGCACCGGGCCGCGGGGCAGGTACGGAACGCTCATGCCCACGACGGCGCGGTAGCGCTCGGGGTGCAGCGCGGCGGACGTCCAGGCCATGGAGGAGCCCCAGTCGTGGCCGACGATCACCGCCTTGTCCTCGCCTAGCGCGTCGAGCACGCCGAGGTAGTCGGCGACCATCTCGCGCATGGCGTAGGCTTCGATCTCGGGAGGCTTGTCGGTGTCGCCGTAGCCGCGGACGTCGGGCGCGACGGCGTGGTAGCCCGCCTCGGCCAGCGCGGGCAGCTGGTGGCGCCACGAGTACCAGAGCTCGGGGAACCCGTGGATGAGCAGGACGAGCGGGCCCTCTCCGGCTTCGGCGATGTGCATATTGATGCCGTTGGTCTGGATCGTGCGGTGCGTAATCTCGGTCATGTCGGTCCTTTCAGGAGTGGATCATCTGCATCATGGTGGCGCCGAAACTCATCCAGTCGGCTGCTTCCGGCAGCGTCCCGGACGCCATCTTTATCGTGAAGTCGTAGAGCGGTTTGGCGACCGCATCGCGCTTCGTCTGGTACTCTGCGAGCGCTTCGTCCATCGGTCGCGTGCCGCTCAGGCCCGCGTCGACGGCCTGCGCTACGAACTCGGCGTCGCGGAAGGCGTCGGTGATGCCCAGTCCGGTGAGGAAGTCGCGGTGATAGCCGGCGTCGCCGACGAGCGCCCAGCCGGGCCCGTAAGGCACACGGAAGTAGTTAGGCTGGTCGGAGGTACCGATGAAGCGCTCCTTGCGCTCGCCGGCCCTGACCTCCCGCGCCAGCTCTGGCACGCGGTCGATGACGGCGAGGTAGTTGCCCTCGATGTCCTCGCGGAACTCGCGGAACTCCTCGATCGCGCCGCCGACGGCGATGCAGCTGAGGCCGTCGTGTGTAGGGAAGCTGAGGATGCCGCGGCTGTCCTCGAAGAACCAGATGTGCATCTCCGGGTCGCTGACGCCGCTCCAGTAGGTGTAGTAGGCGAACGTGAGCGTCGGCCTCGTATCGTACTCCTCCGCCCCGACCTCGCGCGCGACGATGGAGTGCAGGCCGTCGGCGCCGATCACGATCCTGGCGTGCTCTTCGACAGGCGTCTTGTCCTTCGCGTGCCCACGCACGCCAGCGACTGCGTCGCCGTCCCGGATGAGTTCGCGCACGGAAACGCCCTGGCGGAACTCCGCGCCGGCCTCGACGGCGGCGTCGGCGAGGATCTTGTCCAGGATGTAGCGGCGCGGGCAGATGGCCTCGCTGGGAAGCCCGTCGGGCATCGGCATAGGCGGTGGGCTGATCACCTGGGCACCGGCGTGAAGGTTGCTCCTCGGGATCGGCGGGACGCCCGTTTCCTTCACGCGGTCAAGGAGACCCCAGCGGTGCAGTCGCACGATTCCGGGCGGGTGGATGAAGTGCGTGGACATGATGTCGCTGGGAAACTCGTCGCGGTCGAGGAGGAGGACGTTGTGGCCCGCCCGCGCGAGGAGCATCGCGGTCGGCGCACCGGCACAGCGGGCGCCGACGACTATCGCGTCGTACATCGGAACGTGAGCATGGTGGGGTTCAAGGCGAGGAAATGATAGCACGGCGCGTCCGCCCGGCCGGTGTGACTGCGGTCACAGCCCAGACGGGCGTGGGAGACGGGGGCCGTGCGGTCAGTAGCCCAGAGCGGCGCCGTCGGAGCGCGGGTCGGCGGCGGCGACGAGGTGGTCCGGTTCGACGAGGATGCCGTGCGCGTGCCCGGCCTGCTCCGGGAGGGCCATCGGCTGTGCGCCGAGGTCCGGGAGGCCGGCCTCGGCGAGGAGGCCGCCGCCGTCGCCGAATCGCCAGCGCGGGGCGGCGATCGCCTCGCCCAGCTCCTGGCCGGCGACGAAGACGCGCGCGAGCAGCTGGAGGTGCACCTGGATCTGCGCCTCGCCGCCCATCGTGCCGAAGACGAAGCGCGGTCGGCCGTCCTGGAGGGCGATCGCCGGCGCCAGCGTGTGGACGGGCTTCGCGCCGGGCCGGTACTGGTGCGGCTTGAAGTAGGCGCCGCGGTTCTGGAGGAGCACGCCTGTCCCCGGGACTGTAACGCCGGAGCCGAACGCCAGGTAGAGGCTCTGGTTGAGGCTGACCGCCATGCCGTCGCGGTCCATGGCGCAGAGGTAGATCGTGTCGCCATCGCCGCGCGCGGGGTCGAGCGCCCGGATCAGCCTGCGGTGCCACTCCACGTCGTCGGGCGAGAGCTCATCGAGCGGTTCGAGGCAGTCGAGCGCCTTGAGGGCGAGGTGGCCGCGGCTGTTCGGCGGCATCTCGCAGACGTCGAGGTTGCGCCACTGCGTGCGGACGGGCTCGACCCACTCCGCCTTGTGCTCCGTGAAATCGTCGGCCGTGAAAGGAGCCGGGGCGCACTTGCCGACGCGTTCGTAGAAGTCGTCGAGGTGGTCGAGCGTCTCGGCGAGGTCGGTCTGGACGAGCGGGTCTGGCGCCAGGTAGATTCGCTTGGTCTCCGGGTCGCGTTCGAGGAGCGGGCGCGCCATCTCGGTAATCTTCTTCAGGCCGGGTGCGCGGTGGACGCCGCGTCGCGCGTAGTCGATCGCCGGTTGCACGAGGTTGGCCAGGTCGCGGGAGGCGA